>NZ_JBFRVF010000049.1:22593-70364 GCF_041475025.1 Vibrio sp. 10N.222.49.C12
GAACTTAATAAGTTCAGCGCCTTTTTTAATGTCACTTTCTCAACATCGTTAAAACTATCGAGACATGTACAAAATGTATAAACAGTCAGGCTTGAAATAGTGTTATCTCAAAGGAACAAGCCCTACTTCATTTCACCATAGCGTTCTAGATACAGAACCGTTGCAGCGGTACGGGAAGGCACTTGCAGCTTTTTCAACAAGCTTTTCATATGTACCTTAACTGTCGATTCAGAAATAAACAGGTGATCGGCGATCTGCTTATTACGGTAACCTTTCGCGACTTCTTGAAGGATCTGCATTTCACGTTCAGTCAGTTGTTCGAAGATATCATTGCGGCTTCCAGCATCATTTAGGTAACGAGCAACCACACTGCTGTAAGCCTTGTCACCGCTGTGTGCTTGCTTAAGCAGTTCAATTAACTCATCGGGTTCAGTGTCTTTCAACAAGTAGCCATCAGCGCCTGCTTTTACAATCGCTTCAATGTCTGCAGGGCTATCAGAAACCGTTAGAATAACAATGTTTGCGCTAGAACCGTCAGTGCGAAGTGCTTTCAAGGTATCTAAACCAGACATGCCCTTCATATTGAGATCCAAAAGGATCAAATCAGGTTCTTCTTCATGAGCAAGAGCAACCGCTTCAGTGCCGTTACTTGCTTCTGCAATCACTTCGAATTCGTCTTCAAAGCTCAGTAATTGGCTTATACCTCTGCGCATCAATGGATGATCATCAACCAGCATTACTTTACAAATCGTCAACTTTAACTTCCTTCAAACTTTTATATTTCAATATGACTGTACAGCCTTCACCTTGCGCCGCTTCAATCGTCAAGTCGCCATTCAGTCTTGCCGCACGCTCCTGCATAATGCTCATCCCGTAGTGGTTCACCTTGGAACTACTTGAGTCAAAGCCATCTCCATTATCTTTTATCACGACTAATACTTCACCGTCCTCATCGATACAGCATACATCTATCAAGTCGGCATTGGCGTGTTTTATTGCATTTATTGTTGCTTCACGAATCAATTGAAGCAAGTGAACCTGACTATGCGCATCAAGCTCGATCGATGAGAGATTATTAGTGAGGTTAATCTTCGCATCGGTTCTCTCGCTGAGCGCCTCAAGCATGGTACTTAAGGCGTCTCCAAAGTTGCCCTCTTTAATGGTCAACCTAAATGTGGTGAGTAGCTCTCTTAACTGGGTATAAGCGTCGGCTAAGCCGTTTCCGATCTCAGACGCGATTTGTTCAGATTGCTCTCGGTGCTGTTGCTCTGGCAGTTTGCCAATCACACGCTTTAATAGTGTAACTTGAATTTTCAAGTACGACAGTGATTGAGCCAATGAATCGTGGAGTTCACGTGCAATCGTGGCACGCTCTTCCATGATAATAAGCTGTTCAGCTTTCTTTTGAGCACGATTGTAGTAGATCGCTCTCGATAGCAGTTGAATGAAGCTTTCGATCAGAGCTTTAGTTGAGTGCCCGTGGTGATATGAACAGTATAAATAGCCGAGAATAAGTTCGTTATCGTCGAGTTTCATCTCAAACTTTTCGTAGTCTAAATTCGAATCGTAACCTTCATCCATAATCAATGAACGGCCTGAGTTATCGACAATCTCGAGCCTCAGTGATCCAATCCCTTCCAAGCTCACGAGATGCTGCAAGATAGCTCGGAAGTTTTCAGGAGCAATACGCGTCACCGTGAGCTCTTGTGACGAGTTATAAAGTGCCTGCAGCGACTGGTTCGCATTTTGCAGCTCAATCGTCTTTGCATCCACCACATCTTCAAGGTTTCGATAAAGCACGCCTAAATCTTTGGCCATCGAGTTGAAGGTTTTGGTCAAAATGCCCATTTCGTTGTTACTGGTCACCTTGAGTTCTACCTCGAAGTCGCTGTTTTTGATTCTTTGGCTCGCACCGACAAGAGCATGTAGCGGTTTAACAACCTGTTTACGTACAAAATGAACAACAAAAAGAGATATGACGAGAATTCCGCCCAAACCGATACCACCAGCCCACGCCAGTTTAATCAATTTGTCTTCTGAGAATTCTTGCAGTTTAAAAACAAATCCATCGATTTCAGCCACGAAGTTTTCAACCAACACCAGGTAGTGATCGCGCTCTTCGCTATTCAAGACCTGTTTTAGCTCATGCCAACGGCCGATAATTAAATAGTAATCTTCTGTGATGTCTGTCGGAACATTCCAACTGACCAAATTAGTCATGGATGGCGAGTAAAGAGAACTTTCGAATTCACGAATATGAGATTCATAATCGACAGATTCTATTTGAATATCATGGGCTAAACGGTAGCTTTGCATTCGCATTGAACCGGCCACGTTAACCGCTTCCGCATCATTCAAACTTGAAGCCAAAGTAAAGATGGCAAAGCCAGTCGTAGCAACCGACAACAGCAGTATAGAGAGCAAAGATTTTGCTATCGTACTTGTTACAGATGAAACCGGTTTTATAAGCAAAAGTGCCTTCCTATTGATAAATGACTTGCCAGCGATATCGTATTGTCACACATCAAAAATCATAGCTCCATTCAATATGTGATCACTCGCTCCGTAATTTATTGATCTAAGACAATATATGCCCCCAATTAGCCCTTAGGGGGTATTTATACAATTGTTTCTAAAACTACACTACTTGTGAGGACTCATTACAAGATATTAATAGAATAATGACCTACAATTACAACATCTTAGTAACATCTATAGGTATCTAGTGGTAGATCTATCAAAACGCCGTCTTTTTTCAAGACGAAAAGTTGACTCAAGCCAGATTCGTTTGCCTTGGATTGACAGCCTAGAAAGCTTTACAGATGACTGTACTCGCTGCGGTAAATGCATCGAGAGTTGTGAGACTAAGATAATCATTGTAGGCGATGGTGGTTTTCCCACTGTAGATTTCTCTATTGATGAGTGTACGTTCTGCTATCAATGTGCAGATGTTTGTCCCGAACCCATTTTTAAGCCAAAGCAAGGAGAGCCTTGGCAAGCAAAAGCACAAATCTCTGATAAGTGTTTAGCGCAACAAAATGTTGAATGCCGAAGCTGTGGTGACATATGTGAACCTATGGCCATTCAATTTGAACTTAGAGCAGGCAGTGTTGCTCTACCAAAAATCGAGTTAGATGAGTGTAGCGGTTGTGGGGCCTGCGTAGCAATTTGCCCTACTTCGGCTATTCTTGTGAGTAATGCATAAAACAAAAATAACGAGAGCAATTTATGGCACTAAATGAAGTGCATATATCAAGTTTAGTCGTGCATGTGAGCCCTGAGCATCTAAATGAGATCAAAGCGGAGATCGATCAATTCGATAACGCTGAAATCTACGGAGATAGCCCTGAAGGCAAAATCATCGTGGTCCTAGAAACTGAAAACCAAGGTTTTGTAACGGACACCATCGAAGCAATAAACAACATTAAGAACGTTTTGGGGACAGCTTTGGTTTATCACCAAATCGAAACTGGACTCGACGAAACGGATTTAGAAACTGGAAGCAACAATTCTCAACTTGAGGGTGAAGTATGAAAATGACAAGACGTGCGTTTGTGAAAGCAAACGCAGCTGCATCAGCGGCAGCCGTTGCAGGTGTAACACTACCGGCAACAGCAACCAACCTGATCGCTAGCTCTGATCAAACAAAAATCACGTGGGATAAAGCGCCTTGTCGTTTTTGTGGTACGGGCTGTTCGGTACTAGTAGGTACTCAAAACGGCAAAGTGGTTGCGACTCAAGGCGACCCAGAAGCACCAGTAAACAAAGGCCTTAACTGTATCAAAGGCTACTTCCTTTCAAAAATCATGTACGGCAAAGACCGTCTAGAACAGCCTCTTCTTCGTATGAAAGATGGCGAGTTCCATAAAGATGGTGATTTCGCACCAGTATCTTGGGACAAAGCGTTCGACGTGATGGCTGAGAAATGGAAAGCATCTCTTAAGAAGAACGGTCCAACAGGTGTTGGTATGTTCGGTTCAGGCCAATGGACAGTAATGGAAGGCTACGCAGCCGTTAAGATGATGAAAGCGGGTTTCCGTTCAAACAACATAGATCCAAACGCTCGTCACTGTATGGCTTCTGCTGTAGTAGGCTTCATGCGCACTTTCGGTATTGATGAGCCAATGGGTTGTTACGATGACTTTGAACACGCAGACGCATTCGTACTGTGGGGTTCAAACATGGCAGAAATGCACCCAGTACTATGGACTCGTATTACAGACCGTCGTCTAAGCCACCCACACGTTAAAGTAAACGTACTGTCTACTTACTACCACCGTTCTTTCGAGCTTGCAGACACGGGTTACATCTTCGAACCTCAATCAGATCTAGCAATTGCTAACTTCATTGCTAACTACATCATTCAAAACGATGCCGTTAACTGGGACTTCGTGAACAAGCACACGAACTTCAAGCAAGCAACGACAGACATCGGTTACGGTCTGCGTGACGATGATCCACTACAGAAAGCAGCCGCAAACCCTAACTCAGGCGAAATGACTGCTATCTCTTTCGAAGACTACAAAGCGTCTGTTGCTGAATACACAGTTGAGAAAGCGTCTGAAATGTCAGGTGTATCTCAAGAAGACCTTATCAAGCTGGCTAAGCAATATGCCGATCCAAACATCAAAGTAATGTCACTTTGGACTATGGGTATGAACCAACATACTCGTGGCGTATGGATGAACAGCCTTGTATACAACATCCACCTTCTTACAGGTAAGATTTCTACTCCAGGTAACAGCCCATTCTCACTAACTGGCCAACCGTCAGCGTGTGGTACAGCGCGTGAAGTTGGTACATTCGCTCACCGTTTACCTGCCGATATGGTGGTTGCTAACCCTAAACACCGTAAAATTGCAGAAGATATCTGGAAACTTCCAGAAGGCACCATTCCACCGGTACCCGGCGCTCACGCTGTTCTTCAAGACCGTATGTTGAAAGACGGTAAAATCAACGCTTACTGGGTAATGTGTAACAACAACATGCAAGCGGGTCCAAACATCAACACTGAACGTCTGCCAGGTTACCGTAACCCAGATAACTTCATTGTATGTTCTGACCCGTACCCAACGGCAACAGCTCAAGCGGCTGACCTCATCCTTCCAACAGCAATGTGGATTGAGAAAGAAGGCGCTTACGGTAACGCAGAGCGTCGTACACAAGCATGGTACCAACAAGTGAAAACTGTAGGTGAAGCTAAGTCTGACCTATGGCAAATCATGGAATTCTCTAAGCGCTTCACTATTGAAGAAGTTTGGGGTGAAGAACTGGTTGCGAAAATGCCTGAGTACCGTGGCAAAACCATGTACGACGTGCTTTACAAAAACGGCAACGTTGATGCATTCCCACTGTCTGAAGCTCAAGAGCTTAACGACGATGCACAAGCTCAAGGTTTCTACGTTCAAAAAGGTCTATTCGAAGAATACGCAGCCTTTGGTCGCGGCCACGGTCACGATTTAGCACCATACGATCGCTACCACCAAGTTCGTGGTCTACGTTGGCCTGTTGTTGACGGTAAAGAGACACTATGGCGCTATAAAGAAGGTTCAGATCCATATGCTAAGAAAGGTTCTGATTGGGACTTCTACGGCAAACCAGATGGTAAAGCACTGATCATCAATGCACCATACGAAGCGCCACCTGAAGTACCAAACGATGAATACGATATGTGGCTATGTACCGGTCGTGTTCTTGAGCACTGGCACACAGGTACTATGACTCGTCGTGTACCAGAACTTTACAAAGCAGTACCGGATGCACTTTGCTACATGCACCCTGCTGACGCTAAAGCTCGTGGCCTACGTCGTGGTGATGAAGTTCTTATCGAAAACAAACGTGGTGAAGTTCGTGTGCGTGTTGAAACTCGCGGCCGTAACCGTCCACCACAGGGCTTGGTATTCGTACCATTCTTTGATGCAAGAATTCTGATCAACAAGTTGATCTTGGATGCAACGGATCCTCTGTCTAAACAGACAGACTACAAGAAGTGTCCAGTTAAGATCACTAAAGTTGCTTAAGCCCTAGGCTTAGAGAAACGATCTTAAGTATTTAATATTGCGACTACTTTTTCATCCTTTTGAAGAAGTAGTCCTCTCAAAGAATTAGCCTTTAGGCGGAGAAATTAACATGAAAAAACTGATTACTGCCCTACTATCAGCCGGTCTTTTGCTAGCTGGCGTAGCTCAAGCTGAGCTGGATAACCCTGGCGGCATTGGTGGCGTAGAATCTCTACGTGGTGCAAGTGAACTTGAAGCAACACGAGCAGCTGACGACTTCAAAGAGTACCCTCGCGACCAAGTACTTGAGAGTGACTACGTATACCAGCCACCATTGGTACCTCACAATATCCGTAGCTACGAAGTCTCTCTGAACGCAAACAAATGTCTGTCTTGCCACAGCTGGAAAAATGCGAAAGAGATGGGTGCGACAAAAATTAGTGTTACTCACTACATGAACCGTGAAGATGCAGTACTTGCTGACGTTTCACCTCGTCGTTACTTCTGTCTGCAGTGTCACGTTCCTCAAGCTAATGCGAAACCATTAGTAGAGAACGAGTTCAAACCTGTTGACTCACTACGCTAATCTTAGCCGTATTGTAGAGAGGCTATTATATGAAATTATTAAAAGCGTTTTGGAAAAGACTTGCGACACCAAGCAAAGCAGCCGTAGGCGTTGTTTTGTTCTTGGGTTTCTCGGGTGGTCTTTTGTTCTGGGGGGCATTCAACACGGGTATGGAGGCAACCAACACGGAAGAATTCTGTTCTGGCTGTCACGCACCTATCGTTGCTGAAATCCAAGAGACAATTCACTACTCTAACCGTTCTGGTGTTCGTGCAATCTGTTCAGACTGTCACGTACCGCATGAGTGGACTGATAAAATCGTTCGTAAAGTTCAAGCATCAAAAGAGCTATACGCTCACTTTATTGCTAAGACAATTGATACGCCTGAGAAATTCAAAGAGCGTCGTCATCACTTAGCTGAGCGCGAATGGGCTCGTTTGAAGAAGAACGATTCACTTGAGTGTCGTAACTGTCACCAGTTCGATTACATGGACTTCTCAGAGCAAAGCCCTCGTAGTGCAAAACAACACTCGACTGCGCTGGCTTCTGGTGAAAAAACGTGTGTAGACTGTCACAAAGGTATTGCACACAAACTACCAGACATGCACGGCGTTGAAGGCTGGCAATAAGGAGCGATTGAATGAGTACTTTAGAAAGCATAATTTGGCACATCCTAGGTTACAGCGCTATGCCAGTTATCATTCTTGGTGGCTTTGCAGGTGTTGCAGCCGTATCTCTTTGGATTTTATCTATGGGTAAAGACAAAGAAATCGATTAACAATCGAGATTCCATCAACTTCTACCAGATAATTCTGATATGAGTTGATACGAAAAAGCCACTGATTTCAGTGGCTTTTTTATTATCTGACGTTGTGTATCTTTATAATTGAATGTGACTTAACGCCCTAAGCTTCGTTTTCTGGCGCTTCTTTCTCTTCGGTCTCTTTATCAACCTGCTCTTGATCGACAATCGGCAGCACCTGTTTTACATAGTTGCCTGGCGCTTTGCCAATCACAGGATTAAGCTCTGAGCCTTGATTGAAAGGTTCGATTTTTTCGTCAGTTTCAAAACCTTGTAGCCACTGATTCCAGTGTGTCCACCAAGACCCCTCATTATGAGTCGCATTAGTTAGCCACTCATCCGCCGAGTCGTCTAGGTTGTCATTCAGCCAGAACCCGTACTTCTTCTTATCTGGATGGTTAACAATACCCGCGATATGACCAGATTCACCAAGCACGAACGTCTTGTTGCCACCGGTATTCAAGGCACCACGGTAAGTCCCCTGCCAAAGCGCGATATGATCTTCTTTCGCTGAAATGAAGTAGCTTGGTATTTTTATCTTATTGAGATCAATCCAGACACCGCCTACTTTCACGCCTTTGTCTTGAACAAGTTTATTCTCAAGGTAAAGCTCACGCAGCAAGAAATTATGGCATTTAGCTGCAACGTTAGTGCTGTCACTGTTCCAGTACAACAGATCAAACTCCATTGGGCTGCTGCCTTTTAGGTAGTTATCAATGTAGTAGTTCCAGTACAGGCTGTTTTCACGAAGCAAACTGAATGTCACGCTTAATGAACGACCATCCATGAATCCTTTAGCATCGTTCTGTTTCTCAATGGCGTTAATGATCGTTTCATTGATATATGCGCCAACCTCTCCCGGCTGAGAGAAGTCTAATAGAGTCGTAAAAAAGGTCGCAGTTTTAATGCGTTTCTTCATTCTTTTAGCAGCATAGTAAGCGACCGTTGAAGCGAGAACAGTACCACCAATGCAGTAACCTGCAGCATTGATTTGCTCTTTACCCGTGATATCTTCAATTGCCGTCACGGCTTTCGCTACGCCTTCCGTGACATAGTCACCGAACTCTAAGTCTTTTTGCGCTTCACCTGGGTTGCGCCAAGACATCATGAATACGCTGTGCCCTTGCTCAAGCAACCAACGAACCATTGAGTTCTTTTCACGAAGGTCGAGAATGTAGTACTTATTGATGAATGGAGGAACGATCAACAAAGGCGTGGCGTTCACCTGAGGTGTTTTTGGGTAGTATTGAATAAGCTCGAACAGATCATTTTGAAAAACGACATCACCTTCCGTGTTCGCAACATCAACACCTAATCGGAAGGCATTATTGTTGGTCATACGGATCTTGAGGATATCCGCGCTCGCTTCAACGTCAGCTTGTAGCTGCTCTAGGCCATCTAGCAAGTTCTCACCATTGCGCTCAAGCGTTAGCTTCATCAACTCTGGGTTAGTCGCAATGAAGTTACTAGGAGAAAGAGCATTGATAGCCTGACGTGAAAAGAACGCCACACGTTCCTTGGTTTTCTCGTCTATGCCTTCGATTGAATTAATGGTGTCTATATAGCTTTTGCTGAATAACAAATAAGACTGCTTGATAAAGCTGTAAAACGGGTCATTTTTCCACGCTTCATCAATAAAGCGTTTATCACTGCGCTCTTCAGTAATGACGCTTTCGGTATTACCCATCAGTGCGGCATTTTGCCAAATCTTAAGTTGCTGCTCCCACCATTGAGATTGTAACTGAAGCAGAACGGCGGGTTGGTTGGCGGCTTGCTCGAAGATTTTTGATGCATCATCAAAGTTCAATTCTTGCATCGCTTGGTTTAGGGGAGATTGCGCGGCTTCCTTGTTTTGTTCAAAGCTTTCCCACCATTGCTGGTTCGTTTGTTGAAGTTTAACAAGGTAGTCCGAAAAGAAGTGTTGAAACATAACATGACTCCAATAATCGGAAAATCGCCACCGAGCCTCACAGTAAATACTGCGCTAACTCGATGGCGATTAAATTTATGCAGGTGTAACTGTTTTCAAGTTTTCAGTTGTTAGTGTTTCAACATCTTCTTTGAACTCTTTTGCAGCAGCTTGCATTTTTGAGCTATCACTCATCATCTGTTGAGACAGTTGAGTTAGCGCTGCTAGTTGCTGGCTGTTGAACGCCGTTAGGCTAGTCACGTCTTTGATTTCAGTCACTGCTTTCATTTGCGCAAGACCCATGTTCGTGTAAGTCTGCATTGCATTCATTTGCAGTTCTGTCATCGTTTGGACGTTCTTTGCAACCAACTTGTTGAACTTTAAGTACGGTTCAAATTGCTTTTCAGTTTGGTCAGTAATTGTTTTGAAAATATCCGTGTACATAAGTAACTCCTGATGAATACATAGTTTAATAAATTTGTGTCACTATCGTTTCAGCCAACGCTCATCGATTAACTCGCGATGCTTTGAAAAGCTGATCCGATATTTAAGGTTGCTACCGATATATCAGGCTCTAACCTTCAATACCTTTTAGCAAAACAGCGGTTCCCATTCCTCCACCCACACAGAGTGAAGCAACGCCATAAGTCGTTTTCTGTTCAAGCATTTCATGGATGAGTGAAACAATAATTCGATTGCCTGAAGCACCTAAAGGATGGCCAAGCGCGATTGCACCACCATTCACATTGACCTTTGGCTTGAACTCATCAAGCGGTAAGTCATGCTGCTCTGACAATTGGTACATTACGCCAAGAGCTTGTGCTGCAAACGCTTCATTCAATTCAAACAAATCTACTTCTTCTAGAGTGAGATTCGCCTTATCAAGCGTTTTAGAAACGGCTTCTACTGGGCCTAAACCCATGATTTTTGGGTCCAAACCTGACTGTGCGTAGCTGGTCAGTTCCACTAAAGGTGTTAGACCATATTTCGCTACCGCCGACTCAGACGCTAAGATAATTGCACTCGCTCCATCATTGATGCCCGAAGCGTTACCTGCCGTAACAGACCCTTCACGGTCAAAAGCTGGACGAAGCTTTTGCAGACCTTCGAATGTCGCGTCTGACTTCGGATACTCATCGGTATCAAAAGTGACGGTTTGTCTGCGCTGCTTAACTTCTACAGGCACGATTTGCTCGTTAAACTTACCCGCTTCAATCGCAGCAACTGCTTTCTGTTGGCTTTCTAAAGCATAGTTATCTTGAGCTAGGCGCGAAATATTCAACGTGTGCGCGATATTTTCAGCGGTCATGCCCATGTGGTAGTGATTAAACGCATCGGTTAAGCCATCACCAACCAGTAAGTCTTTCATTGAGATGTCACCCATTTTGTGACCATTGCGAACGCTCGCTGGTACCACAAAAGGAATTTGTGACATCACTTCAACGCCAGCAGCAATAACCACTTCAGCATCTTGTGCTTTGATGTGCGCCGCTGCGTCCATCACTGATTTCATTCCGCTGCCGCAAATCATGTTCACGCCGTATGCTGGTGTTTCCTCAGGAAGCCCTGCATAGATGGAAGCCTGACGAGCAACCCCCATGCCTTGACCTGCCGAAATCACGTTGCCGACGATTACTTCATCAATCGCATCTAACGAAAGATCGACAGACTCAAGTGCACCTTTGATCGCAACGCCAGCCAGTTCACCCGCAGATACGTTTTTTAGCGACCCGGTAAATGCACCAATAGGAGTGCGCTTAGCCGCAACAATAAATACTTTTTCCATCATTCCAACCCCTTCAGTTTCGCCAATTACTGCATGTACAAGCCGCCATTCACAGACAATGTTTCGCCTGTAATGTACGCGCCAGATTCACTCGCTAAAAAGCCCACTGCGTCTGCAATTTCAACAGGTGTTGCTAAGCGTTTCATCGGAATTTGGTTCTTGATTGAATCCAGTACTTCAGGCTTCATTTGCTCAACCATAGGAGTTGCTGTGTAGCCAGGGGCAATCACGTTCACGGTTACGCCGCTACGAGCGCCTTCTGCAGCCAAAGCTTTAGAAAAACCAATCATTCCAGCTTTCGCTGCTGAGTAGTTAGTCTGTCCAAATTGACCTTTAAGACCATTGACGGAAGAGATGTTGATGACACGGCAGTTACCCTTTTCACACATAGGAGCGAACAAAGGTTGAGTCACGTTGAACAAACTGTTTAAGTTCGTTTCAATCACATCTTTCCACGCTTCGGCATCCATCTTTTTAAAGACGCTATCACGTGTAATACCTGCGTTATTGACCAGCACATCCACCGTGCCTTCTTCTTCTAACAACTTGCTTAAGCTCAGTGCACATTCCGCAGTATTGGTAACATCTAATTCAAACAATCTCACTTGATCTTCGGTGAATTGTTTTTCGTTAAACCAATCCAAGGCACATTGGTAATTTCCAGTAAAATAAGTCGCGATAACACGATAGCCGTCTGCAACTAATTTAGAGGAAATTGCTGAGCCGATACCGCCTTTTGACCCTGTAATTAAAGCAAGCTTTTTCATTAATGGTTCCATCCCTTACAAGCAATTAAATAACAATGATGTTAATAAGATAATGTCTTAGTTGATAATTAAACTTTACGTTTTGCTTTAATTAAACCCTACAACTCAAAATCAAAAATTATTATTACAAATATAAAATATTTTCGTATTATGATTAAAAACTAGACTTGCATCCCAAAACCAATGAAATGTTACGATTATGTAAATCAACGCAAGACTCTGATATTAATAAGGTTTGTTTAATTTTACTTTTATCACCAAGCAGATAAGCCTTTGTAAATACGAGATAAATCTATATCTCTCAGCTTGTTTCAAGAATAATGCAATGTGGGAATTTGAAATGATTGATCACGAGAATAATGACAAAACTCTTATTAGCCATTAATAAATGGTTCCTAATTATTCTATATAACCTTCGATATAATTAACGTTCTAAATGGGAAAGATGAACATTATGGATAGACAAAAAAGCCCACTCAACCTATGAGTGGGCTTTAGTAAATAGCATTATTAAATAGAGCGTGGGATCTTACTTCGTAAATATTTCATTTGTATTTACATCAAGATAAATTTTGTTTTCAAGGGACAACCCACCACAATAAATAAAATAGACATCTCGATTGCTGTACTTAACAGATTTCACCCATCCGCCTAATTCTTCAAAATCACTTGGGGCACACTCCCCCTCAGAGATCAGTTTAGCCACCGAATTACGGAATTTTTCTTGATGGATCTTGAGATCATCAGACTTAACCAAATAGGAATCCAATATCTCTTTGCTTTCTTTTTCCGAAATAATGACTTCATCATTCGATAAGCCTGACATAGAGACCCATTCCGCCGTCTGTGGGCCGCCATCTTTAAGGACAATATAGTTTGAGATACGAGCCCATTCTCCCTGTTTCTCGAGTACCTCCACCTTTTCCCCTTTGTAGAGGTAATCCGTTATCAAGCCATCAATTTCAGGTTGCTCGAACACTTCAAGCTTTCTCTCCAAAACGTAAAATTCCGTCTGCTCGGGTTCAGGCTGAAGATCCATGATGGGTACAAGGTCAGATTCAGATTGCTCGGTAGCTTCTAACGCCGGCTCTTCCGTTTTCTCTTGTGGGATTGGGTCTTTATTCATGACCAAGAAGTAGTATGCCGCTCCTCCCCCTCCGCCCAATATCAACAACACAAGTAAAGCGATCAGCGCTTTTTTCATCAAATCCACCAGCTCTTCCGTTATAGGTATGTCTCAAGTGTACATCAACTCATGCTGCTGCTCATCTATACTCTCAATAGAGCGCACGGTAAGTAGAGGAAAGTCATGAGTTTTTGGGGGAAAGTTATCATTGTAAGCGCAACTTTTAGTGCCAATGTCGCTCTAGCGAATCATTGTGACCGTGAAAACTGGCAAACACTGTTGGATCGTCAGCTCTCTTTTGAAGGTCGCTATAATCAGTACACCAAAGAGTTCAACCAAGTTCTTTCAACCTATGAGTCACAGACATTGTTATCTAAACACTTTAATGAAAAGCAGATCATTGAGCTTTGGGCAAAGTATGAAGAAAGGTTTAATGTGCAGCTCAATAGTCATATGAATACCGCGTATGACGTCTCCGAGGTTTTGCTACAACAGGCGTATGTTGTGTCTAGTGAACTTGAAGGCGCTGACTCTCTAGCGTATTCATGGCAAGCCGTCGCCAAACACTGCACCAAAGCAAGACTCCCGCGCCATGCAGAAAGCGCAAAGGTGCACGTCCAAAGCTCACAATCACTCTCCCGAGATCTCCATACACTCAGTGAAAAATTCCGTCAGCTGTCTTCAAAATACCGCAGAGAAGCGACGATGATTGATGAAGCGCGCCACATAAACCAACCAGCAAACGATGCATCAAACTGAAATCACCATTAGATTCTCTCACTCGTTCGACTGGACTTTTCCGATAAATATGCTCAATCCCATTCATAATATTCTAAGAACTCGTTAATCAAAGCTTTATCAATAGGTTGTAAAAGTAATGTGCTATCTATCAACAATGAAGTTCAATTTCCGACCAATGCAAGCGAGTATGTGAGATATTCATCACAAAATAGATTTACAAACGCCAGAAAATTGTTATCATGAATCTTCATATAACTTAATAACAAGAAACATTTTGGCTAGGTAATATGCAAAAGACTATGGCTTTCAACTGCTTGAGTAACACGGAATGGACTGCAGAGATAAGAGGTAAACTTTTATCTGTAGCTAAACACATGGAAGAGTTCGGTTCAGTAAGTGAGCTAGAGCTATGTAAGATATTTGGAGAGACAATTTGGAATGACGGCGTGGATTATCATTCACATGCTTTTTCATTCAGAATTAATGCACAAACTGGGGATTGTTCAATCTCTAACTTTAAGTATCACTAAGTTTTGCACCTATCATATACGGAGTACCTTTCACGAGGTGCTCCGTTTTTTATTGCCTGAAGCCTGACACTTAATGGATGATTTTTGATATTGACCGCGCTTCTACTTCCGGAGTAAACCATTTCGTTTTCAGCTCATTCTGCCTTCGTGTTACTGCTCAGAGTTTGGCTTAATCGGTATAAATTGGCAGTGGTGCATTGCCTTTTACTTGTCTTATCGCAAGGTGGGTATGAATATCTTTCACGTTAGAGAGCCTTTGAAGTTTTCTTGTAAATGCCTCGTAGGCCATCAAGTTCGGGCTAACCACTTCTAGCAAATAGTCATAAGCCCCAGATACAACGTGGCAACTGATCACCTCTTCCATCTCTACAACAGCCGCCTCAAACTTATCTATCGACACTTCTTGGTGGTTGTTTAGGCTCACCTCAACAAACACACTCATTGCGATGCCGACTTGTTCTCGTGACAAGCTCACACGATAACCGTCAATAATGCCCTTTTCTTCTAGCCTTTTGACTCGTCTTGCACAAGGCGAAGGTGATAAACCCACTTCATCAGCAAGTTCAGCCGTGGTTAACCTGCCATCTTTTTGTAGCAGTTCGAGAAGATGCCTATCAATTCTATCCATAGTAAATGCCAAACATTAGTTAAATCCGTTAATTATTTGGTGAATATTAGCAGAAATCATCAACGATAGTTCAAGTTTAGCCAAAACTTGCCAACCTGTGGCACACCAACTGTTCCATAATGAGTCATCACCCACTCTCCTTCTATATTATGAATCTTGGCTACTTATCTATTACTGTCACCCTACTCATTTGGGCGAGCTTTTTTCTTTCTCTTAAAGGCGGCGCAAATTCAGATTTAACACCTGCCGATATCGCTCTCACAAGATTTCTCATACCGGCTTTGGTGTTATTGCCTTTGATGTGGAAAGCACGCAGCGCAATTGCCGTCGTCCCTAAACGGTATCTAACGGGTATGTTCGTAGGTAGCGGATTACCTTATCTGCTTGTTGCCGGAACGGCCATGCAGTTTGTTCCGGTATCTCATGGCAGTGCTCTTGTTCCGGGCACGCTTCCTCTGTTCGTTACAGGAATTGCGGTACTCTTTTTTAAGCAGCCACTCAGCCGACATCGTGTTGTTGGTTTAGGTTTGGTTTTGTTCGGCATACTGTTGTTTTTAGGGAGTAGCTTAAGCAGCTTCAACTTCGAATACACCAAAGGTCATTTGTTGTTTTTATGCGGAAGCTTAATGTGGGCGATGTTCACCATCTCAGCCCGTGTCGCTAATCTTAATGCGTTAGTCAGTGCCGGTTTTATTTCTCTCTGTTCTACTTTGCTTTTACTCGTCCTAATCCTGACTGGAACCCTCCCAAGCCACCTAATGGACACACCAATCGCTAATTGGCCCTTCACGGAGCTTGCCGTTCATTCAACAGTGCAAGGCGTTGGGGCGGGTTTAATCGCTGCGTTCACTTACCTTTATGCGGTTAATACCTTAGGGGCTGAACGCTCTGCCGCTTTTGGCAGTGCAACACCCGCAGTGGCGACCTTGTTGGCGCTCCCACTATTCAACGAGATTCCTGATGCGATGACTTGGCTCGCCCTTGGTTCTATTTTCATCGGCAGTTTGGTCGCGAGCAACATATTCATGAGAAACGACCAGTCGATGCAGTACCAACCGCCAAGCCATAGCAAAGCCTGATACTGCGTTCAAACCTAAATACAGTTTCCCTAAGCATCGATTTTAGGGCTTGTAGTACACAGATAAACCTGCCAACGCAGGCTTATCTAAAATCTGCTTTTTCTAAACTCGCTTCTCCATTAAACTGTCCGACCTTTTTGCAGATCCAAGAGAACACCATGCAACGCGACTACACCTTAAATTGCTTAATCACCATGCCTCGCCATGAACTAGAAGAATTTAGTTTAAGAATGATTCATCGCCTTGTACCTGAAGATGCAATGACGGAATTGTTTACGTTCGAGCAAGAAGAAGTCACCAGCGAAGAACGCATGCAATCAGCGAAATTTGACGCAATGCTTCGAATGACAGCTATCGCGCTTGGTGAAGTAAACCTAGCCTTCTCAGAGTCGGATAACTCGCAACAGAACATCGAGCGAATGACTCGCCTACTACTTTGGCACTTCTACTCAATTTCTTTCAACCTTGAAGAAGCAATCGCAATCGAAGTGCACTGTGAGAAAGTAGAAAAGATCTTAAAGAACGCACCTAAAGATGCGTTTGGCTGGGTTAAAGAATTAACTGAGCTGCTTCACTTCTACGCGAAAGTGAACGAAGGTAACGAAGACAGAAAAGACGCTTAACGTTACTTCTACGTAAGTACACATCAAGCTAAATCGAAGGCAGATAGAGCTATACCGAAGGCAAGTAAAAGCTTTGCTGAAAGGAGTTCTCTGCCTTTGTTGTTTCTAGCACACTGTGATGCAACATCAGTATCGACTGCGCGATCTTGGTTCCTATTCCCAAAGAACCATTCGGCGCTTCCAGTTCAACCTCATTATGAATCACCACCTTCACCCGTTTGGAATCCGCTTCAAAACCAACATCTAACGACACCACAGTGCCACTTGGGCTATGCCTCAATGCATTATCTAACAGATTAAAAATCAACCTCTCAAGCAGATCACTGTCACCCACAGCCTTGATTCCAATAGGCATATTAATGTTCAACTCAACATTTTTATGGCGATATTGGCTTTGTATCGTTTCTAAGCATTCGCTCATCAGCCCATTGAAATCGATTGAAGCGTATTGATATGTGGGTACCGAGTTATCATTCTTGGCGCTATCTAACAGCGAATGGAGCTGTTCAGATAACTTGTTGCCATTGCGATATGCCACATCTATGAGTGGATCCGAATGTGGGTTTTGAATCCTCCACGTTTCTAGATACCCCAATACACTCGACAATGGCGTTTTCAAATCATGACTGAGCTGTAATAAGCTTTGTCTTCGATGTGACGACTGATATTCAAGTTGCAAAAATTGCTGTTGAATGTGCTTCGCCATCAACTGATACGAGCGTGCAATCGGCACCAATTCTGGTACTTGATGAATGAAGTTCGGGTCCAATCGAAAATCTTGCTCTGCTTGTTGTTGCAACTTGTTAGGGCGTGTTGATCTTTCGTGAGTGTTTTTTGAACAGCATGGTAAAGAGTTATAATTTGCTTCGCCAAAAGTAAAACCATAACCAATACCATGCCAAGAACAATGCTAACTGATATTCGCTGGGAACTGCTACTCCAAGTTATGAAAAGTACAGGTCGTATTTACGATAAAACTGAACATCGAATGACATTTGAAGGAATACTTTATCGAATGAGAACAGGTATTCCTTGGCGAGATCTACCCTCTGAGTTCGGAGAGTGGAGTACCGTTTACAGACGATTTAATCTTTGGTCAAAGAAAGGGATTTTAGATAATCTTTTCAAAAGTTTATCTAACATGGCTGATTTTGAATGGGTATTTCTTGATGGCTCTATAGTTAGAGCACATCAGCATAGTACAGGTGCAGCTACTGAAAGTTCAGAGCAAATAGGAAAAAGTCGCGGGGGCAACTCAACAAAAATTCACTTAGCCGTAGATAGTGGTGGCCTGCCGATTTGCTTTGATTTATCAGAGGGACAACGCCACGATATAGTGCATGCCGAAAGCTTAGTTGAGCAACTCGATGAAGTTAATACCATCGTTTGTGATAAAGGATATGACAGCGAACCTTTCCGTACTTTTGTTAAGGAACGTGGCGGAGAAACGGTAATTGCTAAACGCAATTACGGACAAGATATAGACAAAGACAGTATGGATTGGTGTTTATACAAGTATCGTCACTTGGTCGAAAATGCCTTTGGGAGAATTAAGCATTATCGAGCTATTTCAAGTAGATATGACAAGCTAGAAAGGAATTATGCCAGCATGTTATCGCTGGCATTCATGTTAATGTGGCTACCGATGTATTGTTGAACGCGAAATGTACAGCAAAGATCAACACGCCCTAATATTTAATCGAAAGATATCAATTTATCATTTACGTCAGAAGGGATAGAAAAGAAGATAAAGAATAGAAATGGAACGAATAAAACGCAAAAAGGCCGAATCGATTTAACGATTCGGCCTTTATTCTAGCGTACTGTTGTTACTCTTTCCTAAGCCGTATTTGGCCTTTCAATCGAGCTAACAACACAACATCAAATTAGAACGCGTAGTTTGCGTCAATCAGTTCGCTAACTTCCACTTTGCTTACTTCAGCACGAGCTTCAAGCCATTGAGCAACTTGCAGTTGTTCTGCTTCTGTTACTGAACGGTAGCGCTCAATTGAGCATAAGAAACCTTCAAACAGCTCAAGGCCGCCGCCACCAAAGCACAGGCCGATACTGTCGATGAAATCAATGAACTCATCAATGAACACATCGTATTGATCAAAATCAGTAATCGATGTCTTGCAGCTTACTTCAAAACCCAGAATCGCGAATTCACCTAGGTATAGCTTTTTGCGTAGGCGGCGATTTTTGTTTTCGATTTTATCTAATTTCATAACTGCCTCTCTTTTCGTTTGATAAAGCATTTATACACAGTTCTACCCTAATCCCCAAGAGTTTTGTCTTGCACGAGAGTGTTAATGGCAAAATTCGTGCTACAGAAACAAAACCTTAATCAAATCTATAAAAATCTGTCACTTAACTGCTTCACGATTAGTCACACATTGACCCAACTTATTAACCAATTAGTTAGTAACTGGGTTAGTCATGAATAACGAATAATAAAATCAGCCAATAGGAAGCAGTCGAAATGAGCAAGGAAACATTTGATAGCACTCGTTTTAACAAGAGCAAAAACAAACCCTTCGAAGAAGTTTTAGATGCGAACCTTTCAAGAAGAAATGTTCTCAAAGGCGGTTTAGGCATCAGTGCAATGACGGCGTTTGGTGCTTTTGGTTTAGCAGGCCACAGCACAGCGCACGCGGCGACAGCATCATCTAGCGCACCGCAAAAAAGCACTGCTACACTTGCATTCGAATCGGTTAAAGGCTCACTGACAGACAGTGTCGTTGTGCCAAAAGGCTATACAGCACAAGTATTGGTTCCTTGGGGTACTCCACTTAACAAGCAAGGCAATGCTTGGTTAAAAGATGGAACCAACACCGCACAAGATCAAGCAAACTCACTGGGCATGCACCACGACGGCATGCACTTCTTCCCGCTTAATGGCAACAGCAACGACGGTTTGTTGGTGATTAATCACGAATACATCGACCAAAAAGCACTTCACGCTAATGGCCCTACATACGATGAAGGCAACCGCCCAAGCCTTGATGAAGTTCGCAAAGAGATCAACGCTCACGGCGTCAGTGTGGTTCGTGTAAAACTTGATGGCAACCAGTGGGTGATGGTCGATAACGATCCTCTGAACCGCCGTTACACAGGCGCGACCGTAATGGATCTGTCTGGTCCTGTTGCACACAGTGAATTTACCAAAACCAAGTTCTCACAAGACGGCAGTCAAGCTCGTGGCACGTTGAACAACTGTGGTAATGGCTACACACCATGGGGCACTTACCTAACGTGTGAAGAAAACTGGCCGGGTTATTTCGTTAACAAAGGCGAGACAACACCAACGCAAGAACGTATTGGTATCGCTACCGACAAAACACGTTACGGTTGGGACACACTTTCTGGTGACAAACAAGAACGCCTAGACGAATTTGCTCGCTTTGACGTAACACCAACAGGTGAGTCAGCAATGGACGATTACCGTAACGAAGCACACGGTCACGGCTACATTGTTGAAATAGACCCATACACAGCAAACTCTCGCGCTAAGAAACGTTCTGCACTGGGTTGTTTCCGTCACGAAGGCTGTACGTTTGGTAAGTTGACCGAAGGCGAGCCAATCGTATTCTACTCTGGTCACGATTCTCGCTTTGAATACCTATACAAATTTGTTTCTGAAGAGAAATGGGACCCGCGTGACGCAGAACCGAGTAATCGCCTAAGTGCGGGTGACAAGTACATGGATAAAGGCACGCTGTATGTGGCTAAGTTCAACGATGACGGTTCAGGTACGTGGCTACCACTGAATCTGAGCAGCAAGACAACAAACGGCGGCAAGCTAGGTGATTCATTTGACTCTCAAGCAGCGCTTATCATCAATACAGCGGGCGCTGCCGACCTTGTTGGTGCAACGCCAATGGATCGCCCTGAATGGTGCTCTGTTGACCCAATGACAGGTACGGCTTACCTAACGCTGACTAATAACAACAAGCGTAAAGAAGCGAACTCTGCAAACCCTCGCGTAGACAACAAGTTCGGTCATGTTATCCGTTGGGATGAAGGCAAAACGGCAGGCGAGTTCGATTGGGATATCTTCGTATTTGGTTCACCAGCAGTGGAAGACAAGTCTATTAACCGCTCTGGTCTAACAGACATGAACCAGTTCGCGAGTCCTGACGGCTTAGCGTTTGATGCTCGTGGTATTTTATGGATTCAGACAGATAATGGCGCAGACGAAGTCACTGGCTACACCAATGACCAAATGCTGGCAGTGGTTCCATCTCAATTAACGGATGACCAAGGCAACAGCGCGGTAATTGATGCAAACAATCAAGCGCAGCTAAAGCGTTTCTTTGTGGGACCAAACGGATGTGAAGTAACAGGCTTTACCATAAGCCCAGATTTCAAGTCACTGTTTGTGAACATTCAACACCCGGCAAACTGGCCATCGTCTGAAGATGCAACCGCACAAACTCAAGGCAAAGTCCGCCCAAGAGCATCTACGGTTGTGATTCGTCGAGAAGACGGCGGTGAAATCGCGGTTTAAATATACAACGCAGGCTAATCAGAAACATTTCTGTTATCTAGTCTCTGTTCGCTAGCTAAGTAAAATCAAAAAGAGCGATAAGGCCAAATGCCCTATCGCTCTTTTTATATTCTATGCATTCTTCGGTTTAAGTAAGAATCCGAATTTTCAAAACTCACCGTAATCCTAAGTCGTCATCATCCCACGTACGCGTCACCCTCGAGAAGGAGGAACGACTGAGTCGGGGATCTCTGCTCGTTGTAGGCTAACCAGAATTAGCTCACGAACAACCAAACACCAACGCCCATCATCAACGTACCTGCAATGCGGTTCATCAACTTAACATTGTCGGCTTTGCCCAGCATATGCTTTAAGCTCTTTCCGCCTGTCGCGTATAAGGTCATGCAAACAAACTCAGAAACCAGAATGATTGACACGAGAATGAACAACTGCGGTGCTAAGTCTTTATTGCTGTTAATAAAAGGAGGCAGCAAAGAAATCATAAACGCCCAGCCTTTTGGGTTCGCAATTGCAGTGACAAAACCTTGAACCACCAAGTCCCAATCATTGCTGACTTTTGTTGTTTGGTTGTCAGTACTGATCGCCAGTTTGCCTCTCGAACGCCACATCTGAACGCCTAAATAAAACAGGTAACCCGCACCAACAAATTTAAAGCCCGTAAATAGCCATGGGTAATTCAACATGATCGAAGCGATACCCAATACCGCGGCAATAGAAACCACAGCGACACCAGCCAGTTCACCGATCATCATCCATAATGTACGCTTGTATCCAACACTCATTCCAAGTGTCAACGCCAAAGTCATACACATACCGGGCGTGATTGACACGAAGAAAAACGTGGGAATAAAAGCCCAAAGTAGTGCGCTATCCATATTATTACCTTATCGACTTGTTTTTATTTATTAGTTCTTGTTTCTTGATCGGGCTTGAAATGAAGCGAGGTTGAAACGAAGCAGTAATGACAATAAACAATATTGCGATCAATACAAACAAAAAGAGCCACATAACAGTGGCTCTTTTCAATCACCAACCGTAATTACTTACGACGGTTTTTAATTCGCTTCATCATAGTCAAACGACGTTCAGCGCTTGCTTGATCTTGTGGCTCTTCGTTCGCGTTGTTCTTACGACCCTGACGGTTTTTGTAAGCCGATTTAGTGTTCAGCTTCTCGATGTAAGCATCACGTTTCTTCGGTTCATAACCCGGTTGTTCAACACGACGAATGCGCTGTTGAATCAGTTTTTCAACTTGAACGACAGTCAGCTCTTCTTCGCGGTTAACGAAAGAGACAGCGTGACCTTGCTTACCTGCACGACCTGTACGGCCAATACGGTGAACATAGTCTTCTGCTAGGAAAGGCATGTCATAGTTAATTACGTGTGGTAAGTCTTCGATATCAAGACCACGAGCCGCAACGTCGGTTGCTACCATTACACGCGCTTTACCTTCTTTAAAATCGTCTAGAGCACGACGACGAGCACTTTGCGCTTTATCACCGTGACACAGTACTGCTTTAATGCCGTCTAGCTTAAGCTCTTTAACTACATCGTTCGCTGTTTCTTTGTAGTTAACAAAAACAAGCACTTGGCGCCAGTTTTTACGACCAATCAGCTCAGAAAGCAGTTCTGTTTTACGCTCTTGATCCACTGGGTAAACCACGTGGCCGACAGTAGCAGCCGTTGAGTTTTCGCGCTCAACACTAATACGTTTTGGTTTACGCAGAATATCAACAGACAGTTGGTTTAACTGAGTAGAAGTCGTTGCAGAGAACATCATGATTTGCGGTGATGTTTCTACATCCAACATGATCTTACGAACGGCATTGATAAAGCCCATATCAAGGATACGGTCAGCTTCATCAAATACTAGAAATTCTAGGTTAGCAATAGACACGTTACCCGCTTCTAAGTGCTCTTCTAAACGGCCAGGTGTTGCAACCAAAATATCCACACCCAGTTCTAGTTGACGAACTTGTGAAGACATCTTGTTACCACCGTAAACCGCAGAAACACTTAGATCTGTGTATTTAACGTAGTCTTTAATGTTTTGAGCGATCTGCGCAGCAAGCTCACGAGTTGGAGCAAGAATAAGGCCGCGAGCCGTTCCTCTAGACGCCTTTTTACCGCTGTTCAAAAGGTGTTGGATAACAGGCAATGAAAATGCCGCTGTTTTACCCGTACCGGTTTGAGCAGTAGCAAAAATATCATGGCCTTTACGAGCCATTGGAATCGCTTTTTGTTGAATTGGAGTGAGTTTTTCATAACCACACTCAGTCAACGCTTTGACTAATTCAGGAGCAAAACCTTGAGAGGAAAATGACATTGTTACGGGTTCCTTAAGCAGACAGCCTACATTCTTATTTCAGCCGAGCACTATAAAGTAATTAGAGTGATTTATCTCACATTTATCGTGATATAACGCAAACTTTCTCATTTAATCTGGTGTTTATCCCGCCTTCAACGAGGTAAACACCAAGATCCTTGGTTCAAACAGCAAAAACAGGGCTATTTGATACCACACAGCTTGAGTAGAATCTGCTCGAGATCGCCCCACGGCATGAGCTGCGAGTCGATCACTTCCAATCGAGATTCAAAGCCATCAAGCGTAATTTCGTTCACAGACACGACTTGATTCGCCACATTGAATGCGTAGCAACCTTGGTCGGTGTTCACGACAGCTTTTACACGCTCGGCCGTTAGATCTGACAACATAGAGAATAGCGCATCGAAGTTGAACTTATGCTCTGCGCCAAATAGCCAACCACAACTAAAGTAGCCCTGCCCTTTATTCTCTTTACGGATGAAAGCTTCACCAGGAGGAAGTTGGAATTGAGGCTCTTGTTCAGCGTGATCGTGATGATGCGCTTCAATATGAGAGGAAGCACTGCCGTATACTCTTTCAATGTCCAACACTTCCAATGGCACTTCACCATCGTGAATTAGCTTATGGAAGACTTTTGCTGGCGTTTGATCCGTCACCCAATCATTAAACACATCGATGTCTTCAGAATGAACAAGATCAACCTTAGTACCAAGAATCACATCTGCACTATTTAGTTGATCATTAAAATTCTGATTCGAGGTGTACTTTTCATTAGACAGATTTCGTGGGTCAACCAAACCAAGCGTCGCTTTTAAATCGACATATGGTGTGTACTGATCGGAAGTCAGTGTCGCTATAACCTGTTTAGGGTGACCAAGCCCTGTCGGCTCAATCAATAAACGGTCTGGCTTTTGGCGAAGTAAGGCATTAATACCCACTGACATAGGCACGCCCGCAGTACAGCACATGCATCCACCCGGCACTTCTTTAATCAAAGCGCCTTGATCTGTCATCAATGCACCGTCAATGCCGATTTCCCCGAATTCATTAACCAGAACAGCCCAGTTTTCATTCTCAGGTTTGTTTTTTAGTAGGTTCAAGATGGCTGTCGTTTTACCAACCCCCAAGAAACCCGTAATGATGTTTGTAGGAACTTTTTTAGTCATATCAGTTCTCCTTTTTAAGGGAGTATATACACAATCACGGAGAAATTGACCCCAATCGCTTGTTTATACGGAGAATGATTTAAGCCAGAAGTTGTATGGGTGTCACTAGAAAAGGGGGGGAATGAGGAAATGGGATGCTCCAGACGAACTAAAGGCGTACTTACTCAGTACGCCTCACCCTCGTTACTCAATCGTGAGTTCGCGAATCAGGAAGCCTTAAATATCGACCTGAACATTTAACGAGGAACTAAAACTTTGTTTCTGAATCCATCCAAATTGTGTGTAAAACCTCACTTCTCCTTGCGGTTCGTTATGTTGCTTTACGATTTAACTATGGTTCATTTTTGGGGATATTCAAGCCGCCGCCAGAGAATCGATCAAAATTGTGACGGTGATTCCACTATTGGCCATAGATTCCATTTATGTAACACGTACATTCAATAAATGAAATTCAACTTTTCAACTTTGTTGCTATAGGATATGCAGAGGAAGCGTATAATTTAATGCAACCCCGCCTTAACTCATTCAGGAAACTTATCTCTATGACCAGAAGAGAGAAAATTAAGCAGTCCTTATTAGCCAAAATGCCAAGGGATGCTATTAATCAATTTCTCTCAAGAGATAAGACCCCAGCTTCGGTTCTCTTCCTTTCTTGTATTGTGGGTGTACTTGCAGGTGTAGTGGGTACCTATTTCGAAGTTGCGGTTCATTTCATCACAGAAACCCGTACCGATTGGCTAAAAGATGAAATCGGTAGCCATCTACCACTGTGGCTTGCCGCTTTCCTTATTAGTGCTGCATTCGCCTTTATTGGCTATTTTCTCGTTCACCGTTTTGCTCCAGAAGCTGCCGGTTCAGGTATCCCTGAAATCGAAGGGGCAATGGACGGCATGCGCCCTGTTCGATGGTGGAGAGTATTACCCGTAAAATTCTTTGGCGGCATGGGCGCGTTAGGCTCTGGTATGGTTTTAGGCCGCGAAGGGCCAACCGTTCAAATGGGCGGCAGTATCGGTCGTATGGTCACAGATATCTTTCGAGTCAAAGATGATGACACTCGCCATTCACTGTTGGCTTCAGGTGCCGCTGGTGGCTTAGCCGCCGCATTCAATGCACCGCTAGCTGGCATCATGTTTGTGGTTGAGGAGATGAGACCACAGTTTCGCTACTCACTCATATCAATCAAAGCCGTCATCATCTCAGCAGTTTCGGCCAACATTGTATTTCGCTCTATCAATGGTCAATCAGCCGTTATTACAATACCTCAGTACCAGCCACCTGAACTCGACGCACTTTGGTTGTTCTTGCTGTTAGGTGTGTTGTTCGGTCTGTTCGGTGTAATTTTCAATAAGCTGATCACGCTTTCCCAAGACCTGTTTGTGGCGATACACAAGAATGACCGTAAACGCTACTTGATGACAGGTACCCTACTTGGTGGTTGCTTTGGCTTGTTGCTGCTCTATATACCTGAATTAACTGGTGGTGGTATTGGTATCATCCCGAACATCACGAATGGCAGCTACAGCGCCAATGTGTTGTTGCTGATTTTCTTAGGCCGAGTCCTCACAACCCTGCTTTGTTTCGGCTCTGGTGCGCCAGGCGGTATCTTTGCACCAATGCTTGCGCTAGGAACACTCTTTGGTTATGCGTTCGGGCTTATCGCAGCGGCATTCTTCCCTGAACTGAATATTGAACCGGGTATGTTTGCCATTGCTGGCATGGGAGCCTTATTTGCTGCCACTGTTCGAGCGCCTATCACTGGCATACTGTTGGTTATTGAAATGACCAATAACTACTACCTGATCCTGCCGTTGATCATCACCTGCTTAGGTGCGGTAATCATTGCTCAAATGTTGGGTGGGCAGCCAATTTACAGTCAACTGCTTAATCGTACGCTGAAAAACGAAAAACTAAGACAACAAGATCTCCCTCAACAAGAGAAAGTATGTTAATTACAAATGACTCATGAAACAAAAGCACACATTCAACGTGCTTAATCTCCCGATTCCGTATCAAAATCAAAAAAGCAAACGTTAAACTTGGTATCATCCACTCAAAATTAGTTGAGTGCCCTCAAAATCTATTGATGAAAGGCCTACACACTCTAACTAAAGCAAATATTCTAAAAGTCTTTAATTAACTAAGTCGGAGTAAGTCGTTGAACTGGAGAAGATTAACCCAAGTAAAAAATGTGCCGCCATCTCAGGCGTCTTTAGCACTTGGCGTTATTGGGTTAGGACAAGCTTGGGCGTTATATATCCCGGGCATTGGTGAGATAATTCGTCCCTACCTCGCTGCATTCGGCGCGCTATTATTGCTGCCTGTTTTACTGCGCTATTTAACGAGCTTTAATACCTTCCTTAATGACATTCGCCACCCGTTAAGTGGAAGCTTGATGGCACCAATGAGCATGGCTTTACTGATTCTGTGCGACTATTTAGCCGAGATATCGCCAGCTATCGCCTACCCAGTTTGGTTCTGCGCGCTATTGCTGCACTTTACCATGATGGTGTTGTTCTTTAGTTTTCAGATCATCAACTTCAAAATGTCGAACATTGTACCGAGTTGGTTTCTGTATCCGGTCGGTTTGATCAGCAGTTCCTTAGCTGGCACACAGTTCGGGCACACCGTATTTTCAGAAACACTTGCGGTCACTTGTATTGGTATCTATTTCCTTATGTTGCCAGTGGTGTTATACCGCTTGGTGTTCGAAGGCAATCTTCCTCGCCGAGCAAGACCAACACTCGCTATCATGGCAGCTCCGGTTAACTTGTCTTTAGCCGCTTACTTGGTTAACTTCGACAACCCAGACCCGATTCTAACAGGTGCATTGGCGGGCATTGCCATCACCATGACTTTGTTGATTTACTTGTGTTACATCCGCCTGATGCGTTTGAAGTTCCAACCTTCGATTGCTGCCGTCACCTTCCCATCTGTGATCAGCGCTATTGCCATGCATCGTCTAACTACATTTTTCGGCGCGGAATACCCACAATGGTATTGGCTACACAAGTTTGGTTTCTTTGAGCTAACCATCGCCACCATTCTAGTGATTTGGGTTGCCGGTGGTTACGTAAAAATGTACTGGCCTGAGTTTTTCGATTCCGACTACATGTCCAAGAAGATGAAACGTTCTTAGATAGAAGCGAAAAGATCTTAGCTGAACCATCGTGTTCTGCAGTAGTCGATGATGTCAGACAAAACCAACCAAACCCAAAAAGGCCTCACACTGTGAGGCCTTTGAATAGGCAAGGTATTAATAGTTCAGGCGAGTGTTACTAGAAATGCCGAGACCTATTAGAAGTTAGCGTGAGGGC
The DNA here is from genome assembly GCF_041475025.1 of Vibrio sp. 10N.222.49.C12. Classification (NCBI taxonomy): domain Bacteria; kingdom Pseudomonadati; phylum Pseudomonadota; class Gammaproteobacteria; order Vibrionales; family Vibrionaceae; genus Vibrio; species Vibrio sp. 10N.222.49.C12. The sequence goes on from NZ_JBFRVF010000049.1 coordinate 50,465, forward strand.
CGAATACTTCGTAGTGAACGCGTGAACGGTCAACTTTCATTGCATCTAGCTGCTCTACGATGTTCTTCATGAAACCAACAGGACCACAGATGTAGAAATCGCTCTCTTCAAAGCCTTTAGTATCAGAGATAGACGCTAGATCCATTTGACCTTGATGCGTGTTTTCACATGCAGATTCATCTTTGTTCATGTACCACGTTTTCGCTTCCCAACCTTTGTCGGCAACAATATCTTTAACACGAGTCGTGAAAGAGTGTTGGCCTACGTTCTCACAAGCGTGAAGGTAAAGTACTGGCTCGTTTTTATCTTCCGTGTTTAGGAACTCAAGCATAGACTGCATTGGCGTTACACCAACACCTGCAGAGATAAGTGTTACTGGCTTGCTGCGCTCTTGATACATGAAGTCACCCGCTGGTGCGTATAGGCTAACCTCATCACCAACAGCAACCGTATCGTGTAGGTGGTTAGATACAACGCCTTGTGTCTCTTGGCCTTGTCCTTCACGTTTAACAGAAATACGGTATTGCTTGCCGTTTGGCTTATCAGACAGTGAGTATTGACGAATCTCGCTGTATTGAGAGCCTTCTGGTTTCACTTCGATACCGATGTATTGACCTGGTGTGTAATCCAGAACTTCACCGCCGTCTTTTGGCTGAAGGATAAAACTTGTTACTAGCGCTGACTCTTCGATTTTGTCTGCAATCACAAACGCACGCGCTGCTTCCCAACCACCAACAGCTTGCTTACGCTGTAGGTAAAGTTCAGCTTCACGATCGATGAATACTTGCGCCAAGAATAGGTAAGCGGCTGTCCATGCTTCTTCCACTTCTGGAGTAAAGGCGTCAGCAGCTAGTTCACGTAATGTCTCAATCAGGTGCAAACCAACAATTTGGTAGTGCTCTGGTTGAATGTTAAAGCTTGTGTGTTTCTGAGCAATACGTTCAACGGCAGTTGTTAACGCTGCTAGATTTTCAATGTTCTTTGCATATGCCGCGATAGCTTCAAACAGTGCTACGCCTTGGCGACCTGTTCTTTGGTGAGTCATATTGAAGATATCTTTCAACTCAGGGTTATGCGTGAACATACGTTGATAAAAATGCTGAGTTAAAGCTGGGCCTGCGCTCTCAAGTAGAGGAATAGTAGATTTGATGATTTCGATATGTGCATTGTTAAGCATGAATTTACTCCGAACACTGAGCCTTATGACCTATATGTCATTTTGACTACTAAAAATTAAGAATGACTTATCGATTTTCTGAAACCTTAGTTATTTTTAGAAACTGAGTTATTTTGACTCGTTTTCATTTCAAAAAATCGCGAAACCCGATTAATGCAACCTGATTGATTGAGATCAAGAATAGTCTGTTTAATCAGCGCTATAATTGGGCTTCTCTGTATCTTATGCACAATCAGTGCCAACTTTATCAATCCCCGTCATTACTGGTTTTCTTCTCAAAACTCATCTTATAAAAATGTCAAAAAGACCTTTTTTTTAAGTCAATAAGACTCTATTATGTAGATAAATACACACAGTTAGAGTTTTTTATGCAAGATATCTCCGCATCTACCCTCATGGAAATGACCATTGGCCTTGCAAGTGGTGTCAACGATCAAGATCGTTTCAATCGCCTGATCGATGCCATTCGCAAAACCATAACGTGTGATTGTGTCGCGCTTTTAAGCCTTCAAGGCGACACGCTAGTACCTATCGCAATGCAAGGGCTCAGCCGAGATACGTTCGGTCGTCGCTTTATCATTTCAGAACACCCACGGTTTGAAGAGATCTGCGCGTCTCGCTCTCCTGTTCGTTTCGATGCTGACAGCTCCTTACCCGATCCTTTCGATGGTTTGCTTATTGACCATGATGGCGATTTACCAATGCATGCTTGTATGGGCTTGCCTTTGCTATTTGGCGATAAGCTCTTAGGTATTCTGACTCTAGACAGCTTGAAACCTGATGTCTTCGCGAATATTCCGGCGCGTAACCTTGAAGTACTGGCAGCTATTGCAGCCTCAACCATGCAGATGGCACTGACCTTCTCGCAACTTGAGCATCAAGCAAAACAGTCAAAGCAATTACTCGAAGAATTGAACGTAGAAGCGTGGGAACGTGACGGCGGTGAGTTGATTGGTAACAGTGACACCATGGTCGCGCTTAAGAACGACATCGCTGTTGTAGCTCCATCTGAGTTTAATATCTTGATTCATGGTGACACCGGGGTTGGTAAAGAGCTTGTGGCTCGCACCCTGCACCACCAATCTCAACGTAAACGTAACCCACTCGTCTACGTAAACTGTGCTGCGATTTCTGAAAACTTAGTAGAGAGTGAACTGTTTGGTCACGTTCGTGGCGCGTTCACTGGCGCAGACAAAAACCGCTTAGGTAAATTTGCTTTAGCCGATGGTGGCACACTGTTCCTTGATGAGATTGGTGAATTGCCTTTGGCCGCTCAAAGTAAGCTCCTACGTGCGCTGCAAAACAACGAAATCCAACCGGTTGGCCAAGACAACATTCAAACCATTGATGTGCGAGTATTGGCAGCGACAAACCGAGATCTAAAACAAGAAGTTGAAGACGGTCGATTCAGAGCCGATTTGTACCACCGATTGAGTGTGTATCCTATCGCGGTGCCAGCACTGAAAGATCGTGGTGACGACATCAGCCTATTAGCGGGTTTCTTCTTAGAACAAGCGCGTCGTAAGCTTGGTATCAACCAAGTTAAGTTCCGCTCCGACGTTCTTTCTTTCCTAAACCGTTATGGTTGGCCGGGTAACGTGCGTGAACTTGAGCATGTGATCAGTCGTTCCGCATTGAAAGCGTTAGCGCGCAGCACCAATAAAAACCTGGTGACAATCACCAAGGAAGATTGTGGTCCTCTAGACCAAGATCAGCCAATTGCGACGACTCAGGTGAAAAACACACCATTATCGACACCAACGATCGACCTTTCTGCAGGGCTACGTGGTGCAACGGACGATTTTCAACGCAGTATCATTACTGAGGTGTTGGAAGATGCCAACTTTAACTGGGCACAAGCAGGGCGAGTTCTGAAAACAGACCGAGCAAATCTGACTCGACTGTCTAAGCGTTTAGGGCTAAATGTGGCTAAGTCTCATACGATCGAACGGACAAAATAGATATTAGCGGTTTGTTGCGAGCATCTGACAAAACTTGTGTATATAATGCTGCAAATTGTAACGCTAATTTTAAATATGTAGAGAGAGTTATGAAGTTTATCCGTTGGTTCTTAGGTCGTGTCATCTTGTTATTGAATTTTGTTTTCAGCCCACGTGGTGTGAAGCGTTCTCAAGAAGAACAAAGCAAAGTAAATGAGCAAGCAAAAACGCACACGTTATACCAATTCGAAGCGTGCCCATTTTGTGTGAAAGTGCGCCGCGCGATGAAACGTCAGTCGGTTCAATTTGAACTTCGTGATGCAAAAAACAACGAGCAACACCGTGCTGAGCTTGAAGCTGGCGGCGGTCGTGTGAAAGTGCCTTGTCTACGTATCGAAAAAGACGGTAAAACTGAGTGGATGTACGAATCTTCAGATATCGTGACTTACTTAGAAAAGCAGTTTGCATAAGCAACAAAAGTCAGATACAAAAAATCCCTCGAATGTGAGGGATTTTTTATGTCTGTTATTTGGCGTTAATCGCTTCAAATTGGGCGCGAAAGTTCAAACGACTACTTCGTGACAATCAGCATCAATTCAACACGGCGGTTACACGCCTTGCCTTGCGCAGAAGCGTTCGTACAAGCTGGAACATACTCACCGAAGCCACGAGTATAGATGGAACGACTTGATACGTAGTTACTCTCTAATCGAGCCTTCACTTCTTTTGCTCGCTGCTCTGAAAGCGGATCATTGATTCGATCTGTGCCCGTGTTATCGGTGTGCCCTTCAATCACCACATCAATATCTTGGCGTTGAGCAAGGTAGCTGCCTAGCGTATCTAGCCATTGATTATACGCTGGCTCAGGGAATGCTGAACCTGTTTTAAAGTTCACGTGCTGCTCAAGCTTTACCATCACATGGTTACCCGGCAACACTTCAAAATCGATGCGGTTTTGTCTTAAAAAGACTTCCAGTGGGTCGTTAGTCGAAACGCCACGTCCGTAGTTGGTCGTGATGGTTCTGTGTTGATGAGTGCTACTCTGGATAGAGTACCCACGATTGCTTGCTACATGAGTCGTTTGAACCACACCCCATTCAGGATGCATCAAGTCGTAATCGGTTTGTGGTGCAGTCTCTAGCATGTCACCGCCAAGTAAGTCAGTTGGTGACGTGGCTTCACACCCAGCCAAAGCTATGCTTAACATTATCGCTAAATATCTCATTACTTCACCAACCACTCATGCAGATAAACCATTCACTAATGTCTATATCGGCACCGAGGGAAAAACTTTAGACGAAAAGAAAGCAGAACCCAAAAAAGTGCTGTTGATCACAGTTAACCGTCTACTAGCTTGTCTTCAGCCGCTAGTTCGAACTGTTTGCATTTATTTACCTTATAATTGTTTTCCAATTCGTACTAAATAGTTAGAATCTCACGACTTCTCAACGCTAGAGCAAACATTATGTTTAAACCATTTACTAAATTCATCACAGCACTCGCTGCCGTACTCATTATCGCGGGTTGTAGTGAAACAGACGAGCCACAAAAAGGCGTTCAATACGAAGCGCTTCCTACTGCTCTAACAGAATTTAACTTGTCTCCGATCACTGAAATCTTCTCTCTTAACTGTGGTCACTGCCGTCAAATGGAAAGTGCCATTCCAGAGATTGAATCTCTAACAGACCAAACTATTGGCAAGATGCACGTGACGTTCAACGAAAGCGCTCAAATCAGCGCAATGATCTACTACACAGCAGTGATGCAGCTTGATGCGACGCCTGACCACGCATTCATGGACGACCTATTTGGTGCCGTTCAAATGGGTGCAGATGCAACACCTGAGCAGCGTCAACAAGCACTAGAGACAGCGTTTACTTCTCGTGGTTTGGTTAGCCCATACCAGCTGAATAAAGAACAGCAAGTCGCTCTTTTCGACTACGTTAAGCAAGCAGAAGAGATCTCAGTAAAAGGTCAGATCAACTCAGTACCAACCTTTATCATCAACGGTAAATACCAAGTACTAACAGCAGGTCACCAAGACGTTGCTGGCATTGCAAAAACGATCAACTACCTTTTGACTCAACCATAATCATGGCTTTAGTCAACTGATTAACACATTTTGTATTAACTACGAAATTCAGCACTCAATATAAATAGGTTTTACTATGTCTAAATTTGTCATCCCGGTCATTGTCTTTCTTTTGGCGGGTTTCATGATTTACCGTACTTGGACGAATCATAAGTCTGGCGGAGAAAACTTCGAACAAGGCCAACAATTTCTAATTGAAAACGGCACTAAAGAAGGCGTGATTACGACTGAAAGCGGTCTTCAATACCTTGTTCTTGAAGAAGGTACAGGCACAGAGCACCCAACTAAGAACAGCAAAGTAACGGTTCACTACCACGGTACGCTAATCGACGGCACTGTTTTCGACAGCTCTGTTGAGCGCGGCGAGCCAATCTCATTTGCTCTTAAGCAAGTAATTAAAGGCTGGCAAGAAGGTTTGACTTACATGGTTGAAGGCCAAAAAGTTCGTCTATTTATTCCAAGCACTCTAGCTTACGGTAAAGGCGGTTCAGGCCCTATCCCACCATCATCGACTCTGATTTTTGATGTAGAACTCATCTCTATCAAATAATCGAAGTTACTGATTTAAGCCCCAACATACGCGCTATGTCGGGGCTTTTTTATATCTGAACATTTGAAGCCTCTTTAGATATTGAGCTATTTAGCTATTTAGCTACTGTAACAACGACCAAATATACCCTCGAAAACCGACCACTAGACGACTGGTCTAATTTAACTTATAGTACCGCCCATGAACGAAAAAACGAATGACACACGCCTGCATGTTTTAGATGTTGGCTACCAATTAATAGTGAACAACGGCTTTAACGGCGTTGGCTTATCGCAATTGCTTAAAGAAGCGGACGTGCCGAAAGGGTCGTTTTACCACTACTTTAAATCGAAAGAGCAATTTGGCGAGGCTCTGATCCAGCACTATTTTGAGACCTACATCAGCAGAGTTGAAACTATTTTGGTTCATGGTGAAGGCAACCATTACCAGAGAATTGTCAGTTATTTCACTCGATGGTCACAGATTGAAAACGGCACCTGCAATGCTCATAAATGCTTGGTCGTTAAACTCAGCGCGGAAGTTTCTGATCTTTCTGATCCTATGCGCCAAGCGCTATTAAAGGGTGCAGAAAAAGTGACGAATACCATCGAACAGTGCATTGTCGGCGGTATTGAAGATGGCTCCATAAAGGTTGAAGAGAGCCAAGAAGCAGCTCAGAACCTATACTCAATGTGGTTAGGCGCCAGCTTATTGAGCAAGCTGAGCCAAAGCTCACATAGCTTACAGTCAGCTTTGAGCCTTACCGAACGAATTTTAAAAGGTGAAAGCTAATAACGCGCAGCGCGCTTTATTGGCTTTAACTTAAAAAAATCACCCGCCCTCTTATCAATTTGATGACGGCGGGATTTTTAGACAACAAGACTAGACGACTGGTCTAATTCTAAATGTATAAAATACACAATTAAGGACATCCAATGACTCAACAAGACAATCGCCGAATCGTATTGGCTTCTCGCCCAGTTGGCGCACCGACTCAAGACAACTTCCGTTTAGAGACAATAGCTGCGCCAAGCATCAAAGACGGCGAGATGTTACTTCGCTCAGTTTACCTTTCTCTAGACCCATACATGCGTGGTCGTATGAGCGATGCTAAATCCTACGCAGATCCCGTTGCGATTGATGAAGTGATGGTAGGCGCAACCGTATGTCAGGTTGAAGAATCAAACCACGCTGATTACGAAATTGGCGAGTGGGTACTGGCTTACACAGGTTGGCAAGATCTTGGTGTGTCTAACGGTGAAGGCCTTATCAAACTAGGTAAAGAACCAACGCACCCTTCTTACGCGCTTGGCATCATGGGTATGCCTGGTTTTACTGCTTACATGGGCTTGCTTGATATCGGCCAACCTAAAGAAGGCGACACGCTAGTCGTTGCAGCAGCAACAGGCGCTGTAGGCGCAACCGTTGGACAAATCGGCAAACTAAAAGGTTGTCGTGTTATCGGCGTTGCAGGCGGTCAAGAGAAGTGCCAATACGCGAAAGAGGTTCTTGGCTTTGATGAATGTATTGACCACAAAGCTGACGACTTCGCAGAGCAACTGGCTAAAGCGTGTGACAACGGCATCGATGTTTACTTTGAAAACGTTGGGGGCAAAGTATTCGATGCAGTAATGCCTCTACTTAACACAGGTGCTCGTATTCCTGTGTGTGGTCTTATTTCTCAATACAATGCGACTTCACTGCCTGAAGGCCCAGATCGCATGTCTAGCTTGATGGGTATGTTGCTGGTTAAACGAATTAAGATGCAAGGTTTCATCATCTTTGATGACTACGCGCACCGTTACAACGAGTTTGCTGTTCAAATGACAGAATGGCTATCTCAAGGCAAGATGCACTATCGTGAGCACCTTGTTGAAGGTCTAGAAAATGCGCCACAAGCATTCATGGGCCTATTGGAAGGTCAGAACTTCGGTAAGCTTGTTATCAAAACGAACGAAGCTAAATAAATTCAATAAACTGAACCCGTTAACTAGGTAGAATCATGATTACTTTGCATCACCTGAATAAGTCGCGCTCAAAGCGCATCATCTGGCTATTGGAAGAGCTTGGGGTAGATTACCAAATCAAACCCTACCAACGAGACAGTGTCACTTTTCTTGCACCACCAGAACTCAAATCCATTCACCCATTGGGTAAATCTCCTGTCATTGAAGACGATGGCGTCGTGATCACTGAATCTGGTGCTATCACGGAATACCTAATCGACAAATACGGTCAGGGTAAGTTCGCACCTACACGCGGCACCGCAAACTACGTTGAGTATTCGCAATGGCTTCACTTCGCTGAGAGTTCAGGTATTTTGCCAATGCTGCTTAAGATCTTTGTAATGAAGGACGGCTACGAAACTAACTTCCTAGGCGGTTATGCAGACGATGAAAACCAAAAGATCTTAACTTACGTGAATAATGCACTTGAAGGTAAAACCTACTTGGTTGCAGACACACTAACAGGTGCAGATTTTATGATGTCGTTCATCGTAGAAATCGTTGGTAACTTTGGTGCAACTGCGCTTTACCCTAACATCGCTAAATACGGTGAACTTTTAAAGAGCCACCCTGCTTACCAAAAAGCTGAGCAAGTAGAGCTAGAACACTCGAACTGATCGAGTTTCACTCAAACACGTGCTTGCTAGAGTAAACACAAGAAACGAAATGAAGCCAAAGCCGATTTATCTTCTGCTTTGGCTTCTCATTTGTCTTCATTTCGACAACAATACCGAACTCTAACTGAACAGCCATAGAGTTTGATCTTAATGCCAACAAACGTCGCTCAATACACACCTCTGCACCTAGCAAACACGAATGTCGATTTAGCGCTACCGACTCGTTTTACGTTTCCGTATTACTATACCCCGCACCCTGTGTGTGAATTCGCTATGCTGCAGCTTCAGCAATCACTTGTCGACTGTGGTGTGAATGAAACCTCGCAAGGTAATCTCTACGCTGTGCTTCTTGTTCAGAATCCAACCACACAAGGGTTAGGTTACCTTTCTGCGTTTTCAGGCTTGCAGTTAGATCCGGCTTTGGTCTCTCAGTTAAACAACATTCACTTTGTTCCACCAGCCTTCGATTCAAAACAGTTTCAATCTCAAAACAGTGCGAACCTTGCTCGACAATTGCAGCTCTCGGACGACATTGAAAAGCTGCAACAGTCGCACAATCTAGACACATTATTGGCCGAGCTTGAAGGGTTAAAAATCGAATCAGCAAAAGCTATCGAAGCCTTTCAGTTAGCAATGGCCGCAAACAAAGCTCAGCGTAACGAACTCAGAGAACAAGCCAATCAAGAAAAAGCATTAGGGAATCTAGAGTCAGCGGCGAATTTGCTCAAACAACTGGGCAATCAAAGTAGCCAAGAGAAACGTGACCTAAAAGCACTTCGTATTGAGTGGAAACAGAAGATCGCAGAGCGCCAATCACAAATTGATTTGATTGAAAGCGAACTGAAAAACCGTAAGCAAGATCACCAAGCAGTTTCACAACAGTTGGAAACTCAACGCCTCTCTCACTATCGCTTTATCAATCAAGCCAAGCAATCTAAGAATTTACTCGAGTTGCTCGATGTTAAAGACGCGCTTGAAGGCTCTGGTGACTGCTGCCTACCTAAGTTGCTTAACTTTGCGTTTGAACACGGGTTCAAGCCGTTAGCATTATCTGAGTTTTGGTGGGGATTACCGCCTACAGACATCATTCGACAACACGCAAACCTCTACCCTGTTTGTCAGAGTAAAAGCTTTGAGATCCTCGAACACCAGTTAAGTGGCATAGAGCTAGAAGATAACCCGCTTATCGTGAACCCTGCGGTTGGTAAGTCTTTTAATATTGTTTATGAAGACGATGAAATCGTAGTCGTCAATAAGCCTGAAGAGTTCTTGTCGGTTCCCGGTAAGTTCATCGAAGATTCAGTTTATACCCGCATAAAAGCGCGTTACCCGGATGCGACTGGTCCTTTGATTATCCATAGGTTGGATATGTCGACGTCAGGTTTGTTGATCTTGGCGCTCACGGCGGAATCAAACAAGCATATTCAGAAGCAGTTCATTAATAGAACCGTAGAGAAACGCTACACCGCTTTGTTAGATGGCGAGATAACGGGCGAATCTGGCAATATCAGCCTTCCTTTGCGCGGCGACATCACGGACAGACCAAGACAACTAGTTTGTCACCAACACGGCCGAAATGCAGAGACCCATTGGCAAGTGGTTAGCACTCACAATGGCAAAACCAAGGTTCACTTGTACCCTAAAACAGGGCGAACCCACCAGCTGCGAGTGCACTGTGCTCATCCATTAGGGCTTGGTGTACCTATTCGTGGTGACGACTTATACGGATACAAACGCGAGCGCTTACACCTGCACGCTGGCTACTTAAAGTTGATTCACCCGACAACCGGTGAATGGATGGAGTTTGAAGTACCTTCCGAGTTCTAAACTCTAACTTATCGAGCTAAGACTCTTATCTCACTCAATATTTGATCTCATAAAACGCATCAAGGTTCTACAACTGCTTAAGGTATAGAACCCTGATATTTAATTTTAATGTGGTTATCACAGTTCATTAGCGTACTTTAGTTACTGAGTTCAATACTGCAGACGCCTAGCCCATCACATCTTTGCGCTGGTCAACACATTCGAAAGAGCCCATTTCGAACTCGCGACAGATCCATGGTCGGTTTTCGTAGATAGTACACATCAGTGTTTCTCTATCTACCGCAGAACACCAGCCGTCGTCTAAGCGCTTCATGGTTTCACCGCCCCATTCATCATAAGCGATGTGCTCTTCAGGTACGCCCGTATCTGTGATGATCATAACCTCTAAACGACAACAGCATGCCTGACAATTTGCACAGGTTACTTCGGGTTCGGTTACGTTCTTTATATCTATCGTCATAAGTGACTACACTGCTAAATTTTGCGTATAGTAATCGAAACCGTCCGCTACGGCTAATAAAGATAGTGCGGCGCGGCGTTTTCATTGATGTAGAAATAACAAAGGGCGCTGTGATTCACTCACAACACCCATAATATTTCGACTTTTCAGCGCGGCTTATCGCCACAGGCTCTATTTAGAACAGGCTCGCGAAGAACAGCTTAACGTAGTCTATTAAACGTTTGAACAAACCGCCCTGTTCAACCGCTTCAAGCGCGATCAAAGGCTGAGTTTGAACATCTTCGCCATCAACGGTGTAATGAACCACACCTAGAGTTTGACCTTCTGCAATTGGCGCTTTCAGTTCAGAGTTAAGCTCGATAGATGCAGTCAGCTTTTTACTGTCTGACTTAGGCAACGTAATGAACGTGTCTTCTGCCACACCTAATTTCAATGTGTCTTGCTCACCAAACCATACCTTCTCTTCAGCCACTTGATCGCCGCCTTTATGCGGGTTTAGTGTATCGAAGAAACGGAAACCGTAGCTCAACAGCTGTTTGCTGTCTGATTCACGGCTCTTAACGCTTGATGCGCCCATCACAACCGCGATAAGTCTCATCTCACCTTGTGTCGCTGAACTCGCCAAACTGTAGCCAGCACCAGAGGTGTAGCCCGTTTTCATGCCATCAACGGTTAAGCTTCTATCACGCAACAAGCCATTACGGTTATGTTGAGTGATGCCGTTGTAACTGAAAGAGCGTTCGCTGTATAAGCCATACACATCCGGTAAATCACGAATAATGGCACGACCGAGTAACGCGATATCGTAAGGAGTCGAATAGAGGTCGTCTGCATCCAAACCATGTGCATTGGCAAAATGGGTGTTTTCTAGCTTCAGAGAGGTAGCCCAAGAGTTCATCAGGTCAACGAATGCATCTTGTGAGCCTGCAACATGCTCTGCAATCGCAACGCTAGCATCATTACCGGATTGAATAATCAAGCCACGATAAAGATCCATCATTGCTACATCGGTGTTTACTTCGATGAACATTTTTGAAGAGTCTGGGAAGTTCTTCGCCCACGCGTTCTCACTGATTCGTACCTGATCATCAGCAGAGATGTTGCCTCGCTTCATCTCTTGACCTGCCACATAACTGGTCATCAGTTTGGTCAAGCTTGCTGGGTTTAACTTCGTATGTGCGTTTTTTTCTACCAGCACATCACCAGAATTAAAATCAATTAACACATACCCTTTTGCGCCTAGGCTAGGTGGGCTTGGTACTATAGAAGGTGCTGCGATAGCTGCATTACTTACCATCGCGGCGTTACTTACAATGAATATACTTAATAGAGGGAGAGAGTATTTGGAAAACAGTTTCATTGAATCAAACCTAAGTTAACGTTTTGAGCAGTATAGACAAATGCTAGCAAAAGAAGCGCGAACTTTACGTTGCTTTACGTATTTGTACCATTCGTTACAAATAAAAAAGTATAATCTGCGATCTGACCATATTTTCCACAACTAATATTTACTCCACGAATGCATTCAACGCCTAATGCTATCGCTCAGGCATGCGTCTAAATAACATTTCAACAAAGCCAGTAATACGCTGTTTGCTCTCGCTTGGCTCTAAATCAGGTTGGATGCCAGACTGTGCTAATGCTTGCCATTGTACGACCTCTGAGTTAGGTACGAAAAACGCAATGTACAACGACCCTTTCTCCGCGACTTTACCTTCACCATCGTAAAATGGCACACCAGTAGATAGCTTAATCGCATCGAAGATAGACTCATCGTTCAGTTCCGATTCTTCCGCTAATCCAAAGCCTACAACAACATCACCGACACCATCCTGCTTTAACTGATAACCTTTACTTGAGAGCTGTTCTTGAATCGAATCACGCACTAAATCGGTTACCACGGTTTCATCGTATTTTTGAGAAAGGTAAACCTTTTCTGACTCAGGGTGCCAGGAGTACGTCATCACGCCGTGTTTCATGAAACCAAAGTCACCGCTAGTGACCACACCATAATTGTGTGTGGGTGGTATTTCTTGCGTAGAGCATGCGGTCAGCCCAATAGCCATCAAAGCCAATAGTGCTGCTTTTTTTATGCTTTTTGTTGCACAAATGGATCGTTTTATCATTCGAGGCTTCCTTACCTATATAAGAATAACTATCAATTCAACCTCCAACATAAATAGTAATTATGTTAATAGAAAGGTCATTAAACGTTTGCGTAATCGCTAACCTTCACCTCTGTCTGTTTTGGGGGTTTAATCACAAAAACAGAGTTGGTATAGTTCTCCCCGTTAAACAAAACCAGACCATTCGAGGCACGGAGCTTCCTCAATCATCTCATGAAGAGAAGAATTGGTACCGACAAAGTATCGGCAAATTTAAGAGGGTCAAACAATGGAATTCAATATGGTTGAAATTTTAGGTTACGCTGCGTCTATTATGGTCGCAATTTCATTAACAATGAAAGATATCGTTCGTCTGCGTGTCCTTAACTTTATTGGCTGTGCACTCTTCACAGCATACGGCATCATGATTGACGCATGGCCAGTTGCAGCCACCAACGGTTTTATCGCTTGTGTAAACATCTACTTCCTTGCAAAAATGCAAAAGGAAAAAAAAACGGAAGCGATGAAAGCAGCGAAAGCTTAAATTAACGATTAGCCTTTCAAATAATTCTGAAAAAGCCCAAATAGAGCGATCTATTTGGGCTTTTTTGTGTTTGTCGTTCTCAAGAGCTCGATTTGTGTGAACAAAACTTTTCAATTCAATGAGGCTTTCAACCGATCACATGTAAGCAACGTGATATTCGTTCTCTCGATACGCTTGAGTGTTGTTACGTCCACTCTCTTTTGCTTGATAAAGCGCTTTGTCGGCTTTATCGATAGCGGTTTCAATGTCAGTCAGTGCTTGAGCATGGCAACAACCAGCGCTGATTGTTACTGGCGACACTAAGCCTTGAAGTTGCTCAACACATAACCGTAACGCCTCTGATAATTCGAATAACTCATGTTCATCACAATCAAACGTCACCAAAATAAACTCTTCACCGCCATAGCGTGCAATCAAACGACGACGGTTAACAAATCTCTTCAGTGATTTTGCGACCTCACAGATAACCCTATCGCCTTGAGCATGACCATATTGATCGTTCACCCGCTTGAAATGGTCAATATCCAGCAAAATGACACCGACATTTGTTAGCGGATAAGGCGACCTTTGAGTAATTTTCAGTTTTAGCTGTTCGATAAAACTCCGTCGACTAGGAAGCCCAGTAAGGTAATCGAGGCTCGCCACATCCAAGATTCTAAGATGACGATGCCGCAGGTAAAGCACCAACACGACAATAATGCTCAACAAACTTACAACCAACGTCATCAAACTTGCCAACAATAAGCTGTGGTTCTTGTTGAGCTCTTGTTCTAAGACACCAGCAGAAATAACCCAATTAAGATACGGATAAAACTTGTAGAAGATGTTTTTACTCGTCGTGCCATCTGCCGTAGAGATAGAGTAACTAAAGTGACCTTCAGGTTCATCGACGACTTTATCGATAAGCAACTCTGAAGAGTCATCAATCAAGGTTTTTAAGTGCTCGTGTTCAAAGTTAGGTTGAAGGACTAACGTGCCTTGTAAATCAACGATATATACATAGCCACTATCGCCATACGAGTACTTTCTCAATTTGTCTTTAAGTGCTTCGAGATCAACCAGGTACATCAGTTCATCTTTATAGGTGGTCGCCACCAATGTATTGCCACTCGGTAGCCTCACTGAATATGCGACCTTCGCACGCTTGCCAACTTCATGTGGATTGGCGTGCGAGTATTGGGTCATTCCAGACTGTAAGCTCAGTTGTTGTTGAATATGGGTTAAATGCGCGCGATTTTTCCCTTGTAAAAACGGGTGATATAGATGAATACCTTGTGGTGACATCAGGTAGATATAACCAGACTCTCCAATCACCAATTCGTTGGCAATTCGAATGACTTCTTCAACTTCTTGTTCTGGAGAGACACGCAGTGCGTGAGAGGCGACGGTATCAGTCACACCTTTTAGATAGGTTTTGATCGCTTCGTTGACTGTGGTGTCGACAATATCGTAACTCGCGTTCACAATCGTACGAAAAAACAGTTGGTTAGATTCCAACAATGACCTTTCAGTTCGATTAAATTGAAAGGCAGAAAGAATCATCGACACGACGGCGAGCGCAATTGAAAAATTAAGAATGTATTTACGTCTGACTTTCAAGATTACCCCGTAGATTTATAATTTCAGGTAACGCTGTGACTTCTCTTATATACAGACTGTTTTATATCATGTTTTTATTTTTTACTGAACGAGTGTCGATATTTTTAAGGGTTTCTATACGTAATCTGTGACTTATAACAAAAACGCCGAACTGGATTCAGTTCGGCTTTTTGATTTTACGTCTAGATTGATTACTTAATTGATACTAATTCCTGATAAATAGACTTAAAAGCATTTGTGTTTATTACCTATTACTACACTCTATTGTCTATAAATAGTTTGCTTAGCATTAAATTAAGAACAAACTTGAGTCCAGCTACCATCGCTACCCGGTTCAGAACTTGTCCACCAGTTTGCTTGGTAAACACTACCGTTGTGAACCACTTGGTCTCCTGTGTTTGCATGGCTTGGGTTACCTGCCCAATCTTTCTGAGGTAAGTCTGGGTAAACCGCTAAACCTGCCGTATCACATGTACCTGGATTGGTGCCACCATCGCCAGGGTTACCGCCACCTGAACTGATATCACCTAATGGTAGATCTGGCTGCTCGAAGCTAAACGCGTAATCAACGCCACCGACATTCACCGCGTAGTTAGCAGGGCCAGAAATTGGCAAGTAATACACCATGTCTAACTCATACACACCGCCAGCAGGAAGCTCTTCCCATGTCGGCAACGTAAACGCCACTCGGTGCATGGTTCCATCTAGTCCACCGATGTTATCCGCGCGAGTATGACCTGAAGCAATCACGGTCAAACCACCACCCGATTGATCTTTCGCGTTATCAGGTGCAGATACTGGGATATCGAATTGGAACTCAGTTCCACCCGGAAGAGCTTGCCCTGTGTTGTTCGTGAACGTGATCTTAGGGTTGATTGGGTAGTTTTGGTCACCGACTTTGAAGCCACCAACCGATACCGCGATATCTAGCGCTTCTGTTGGAATAGCACCCGTCGCTACTTTGTTTCCATATGGTGTTGCAGACTTAAACTTATCGTAGATAGCTTTCGTCATGGTGTTACCCATGTGGAACTCACCGTTACCGCTGTTACACGCTTGCTCAGTCGTATCGATAGAGCTTCGGTTGCCATTCGCATCGAGAACATAACAGTTATAATCCCCTGCTAGTTCCCAGAACATAATGCCGCCGATCTCTTTGTCGATAACGTAGTCCGCTTTCACGTCGATAGACTGTTTATCTTCTGTTGAAAGGAATACGCCCTTCTCTGCGTTCCACAACCAAGGGGCAACCGCCACACTGTCGTAGTTTCTCGTGTAAGTGCCCGTTAGAACATCTGAAGGATCATTCACAGGATCAAGCTTGTAAGCTTCAGCGTAAGAGCCCCAAATACCCTTCTCTAGGTTCTTCGCGTGCCACATAGGGTTAGAACCCGCGCCCATTTCGTTACCTTTTGGATCGGTATCGTGCCACATGTTGTCGATACCAATAGCGCCATGGCCACAGTTGTTTTTCTCGCCTTCACCCGTACCCGCTGAACATTCAGATTGGTTTGGCAGTGCTGCTCGGCCCCAAAGACCATTCTCACCACCCGTTACGCCTTGCCAACCACGAGTGTAGTAAGGCACACCGATGTTAATACGGCCTGCTGGCATAGAACCACGGAAGTAATGGTAAGCCCAATCCGTGTTCAGATAACCAATACCACCGTAAGCCGCCGTGTCGTATACGTTCCACTGCGCTAGCTCTGAATCTTTACCCGTATCAAACAAGGCTGCGTTATGACCTACGTGATCGTTCCACGCACCGTGAAGGTCGTAAGACATGATGTTTACGTAATCGAGGTACTTGGTTACATCGAATGTTTCCATACCGCGTAATAGGTAACCAGAAGAAGGCGCTGCGATCGTTAACATGTAGTGATTGCCATCTTGCGCAGACGCCGCATCGAGCTTCTCACGTAGCACTTTCATCAACACTTGGTACGACGCCCACAGGTATTGACGACGCGGCTCCATGAAGTCTTTGTCGTATGGGTTACCTGCGCCAGCCATAGAAGTTGGGTATTCGTAATCGATATCTAGACCATCGAACTGGTACTTACGCAGCATTTCGACCGCTGAAGTCGCGAATGTTTCGATACCTTGATGGTTGATAGAACCATCAGCATTGGTCGTCATGGTGTAGAAACCACCATCAGCCACGCGGCTGCCATCAGTCGCGAAGTGACCACCTGTTTCAGCCCAACCACCGATTGAGATTAACGTTTTCACGCCGTGTTTTTTCTTCGCTGTCGCTAATGCACCGAAGTGACCTTTGAAGCCTAATGCCGGATCAACTTCCACACCCGGCCACTCTTTACCAACCGCTGCGTTATTTGGATCGTTTACATCACCGACGTTTACTTTGCCATCTGAACCGATGCTCACGAAAGCGTAGTTAATGTGTGTGAGTTGTTCCCAAGGAATATCATTTACTAGGTAAGCAGCTTGTGGGTCATCCCCTGCACGCCAACTTGTGAAGTAACCAATGACACGACGGGGATGGTCTGCACCCATTTTCTCACGGCCTTCATCATCGTAAATTGTACAGTAAGGAACATCGACACCTTGAGTTTGATATAAGCCATCAGGGCGACATGTGCTCACTGTTGGAGCGCCGTTCACGGTCAAAGATGCCAACGCAGAATCTGCAGTCGCGCCTTGGTCGTCTGTTGCTTTCGCGTAAACCGCTAAAGAACCCGCTTGAGTTGTTGTGTAATCTAACGTGTAAGGGCTCGTTGCAGCAGTGCCCACAAGAGCACCCGCTACGTAGAAATCAACCTTATCAACCGTGCCATCGCTATCTGCTGCCGTTGCTGTCAGTGTGACTACACCACCAACATCAACAGATGTCACTGAAAGTGCAACTGAAACTGTCGGTGCTTCATTCCCTGGTTGTGCTGAATCAACAGAAACAGAAACCGCACTTGCAACACTTGCTGCGCCTTCATTATCCGTTGCAACAACAGAAACCTGATGATTACCCGACGTTGCAGCCCAAGTCGCTTCGAAAGGTGCCGCTGTGACTACCGCAACAGATGCGCCATCAACAAAGAACTCAACCGAAGCCACACTGCCATCAGAATCTAGTGCTGTTGCACTCAATACAACATTATCGCCTTCAGTAATCACGTCAGAAGCAGAGGGTGCCGTTAATGAAGCCGTTGGTACTTCATTTGGCGTACCGCCACCTCCGCCACCACTACACACATCAATCTTTTTCCATTGTGCATAGTCACCCTCAAATTGGCTCGGGTTGTTATTTTGATTCCAGTAATTCGCTGAGTACGCGCTGCCGTCATGTGAAACCTGATCACCACCGGTGTACACCGTGGCGGAATCCCACGCTTCTAACGTTGAACAATCCACAGCCGCGTAGCTGTTGAACGCCATTAAGCATGACGCGGTGAGAGTACTGAGTGTAAAAACCTTCTTGGCCACTCTTCCTTGGTTTAGGTGCATGTTAGCTGTCCCTTAAGTTATTGTTTCAAGATGCTTAATTTAAGTGTCATATTTCTCATTACTTAAATCTCTTCGCAAAACAACTGTAGGTAACAGTGCCAATTTAACACCTAAAATATTCGATATTTATAAAATGACTCGCATTAATTTGTTTATAGCATGCAATGAGTCGACACTTATTTTGCACGAACAACTAATATTAAATTTATTTCGGTACGCTAAAAAAATACGGTTACGGTAAACCTCTCAATTTCTTAGCAGGATTGCCTGCATAGATACCTTTCTCGGTGATGTCTTTTGTCACCACACTGCCCGCACCGATTACCACCCCTTCGCAAACACTGACAGACAACACTGTCGCATTAGAACCGATGGTAACGTTATTTGCGATAACAGTTCGCCCCCAACTGTCTGGGTTTGGATCTGGCTTGCCCTCTTTGAATAAGTCGTTGGCAAACATGACTCCGTGACCAACAAAGCAGTCACTTCCAATGGTCACATACTCACAGATAAAGGTGTGAGATTGAATCTTGCTTCTCGCACCTATCACGGTGTTCTTTTGAATCTCAACAAAGGGGCCAACGAACACATCATCTTTAAGCTCACAGCCATAAACGTTACTTGGCTCGATGATAGTGACATTCTCGCCACAGGTAATATCAGTAATCTGTGACTTTAATACTCTTGGACTTGCCATACTTCACTTCCTCTCGACATTAGCGTCACAATTCAACCTAAGAGATTGTGCCGTAAGCATTAAAGTGCAGCAAATAGATATGTTGAGAGTTGGCAATGGATCAGAAATTCTGCATAAATTAAAACAGTCCCACCAGCACAACTGACAACAGCACCCCACCGATAAAACTTGGGGCGTGGAATGGCTGAGCTTTAGATCTAACGTACTCTTTTTGAAGGTCTTCTTGGTAAGTTTTAACGGCGAGTTCTTTTATGTAGTTATTTTGCATAATAAGCTCCTTCTTAATCAGTAAGAGAAGCTTAAGACTTGAAGTTAGGTTGAGGTAAAGCAAAAAATCAGATTAATTGAACACTTTATTTTTGTTACTCGAGGATTACCCTGAACACATCGTTATTCACGCCGCCAACATCTACTAACTCTCCCGGTTTCATTAGAAGCGAGGTGTTAAGCTGTCGTGTTGAACGTGGCTCTTTTGTTTCTCGAATCACTAACATATCGACAAAATAGCCAGAGTCTTTCTTTGATATTGAGCCCGAAAACGTAACGCTTTCAACCCTATCGGCAAGGACTGAATTGAATGTTTTATCCTCTAAAACACCTGCGGCGATGGATGTATCACCATAAAATAGCGTGATGGTTGTTGGGTCGGGTACCAACTCTTGATTGGACGAACACCCTATTAGGGTAAGGCATAGCAGTAAAATGGCTCGAAATTGCATAAACTGGTTTTCTTTATTACGTTAAGCGTCTGTTTTTCATATTAAAACACTTCAACCTTATAAATACCATGTTTACGGGATAAGCTTAGGTGTGTCGCTTCGATGGGGCTTTGTTTCCTAAATCAG
>NZ_JBFRVF010000050.1:0-36825 GCF_041475025.1 Vibrio sp. 10N.222.49.C12
GTAAGGCTTGTATGCCACGGTGATTCTGGGGACTTTAACTATCTAGCTCGAGTTATCGAATACATTTAAGTTATTCGTTTGACATCAATGATAAAACCTACTAGCTTAAGTAGGTTTTTTTGTTTCAAATTGAGGAATTATTTTCACTAATATTATTCTGACAAAGTAGATATTTCGCCAACCTGTGATAATTTAAATACATAACGATTAAAAGTAAGCACAACAAAATGAATTTCAGCATTGAACAACTTCTCGCGTTCGTTACCGTTTATGACCAACTCTCTTTCAGCAAAGCCGCCGTTAAACTCAATAAACACAGAACGACAATCGGGCAGGTTATTACTAACCTTGAAGACCAACTCGCGGTAAGCCTATTTGAAAGGGTTGGGCGCTCTGTAAAGCCGACAGAAGACGGGCATCTTCTTTACCATTACGCTAAACAAACCATTGAACAAGCTCGTACCTTCGATAAGGTAGCATTGAGCCTCTCTTATGGCGGGTTGGAAAACATCACCTTTGCTTATTCTGGTGTGATACCTCATCAAATGCTTTTGGATATTCGAAAGAAACTGCGTCGTGATTTCCCGATGATGCGAGTGAACTTTTTAATCCGAAACAAAAAGGATATTAAGAAGGGCCTTCAAAGTGGCGAGTACCACTTTGGATTAGTCAATGTGCATGACAGCCGGGGTATACACAGCTTTGATGCGACTTTTCTAGGTCACATTGAGTTTTTCCCATTCGTTCAAAAAAATGGTGAGTTCTCATCTTTGGCGCAAGAGGATGTACTTTTAGCGTTAAGAAATTCAAAGCAGTTTATCTTGAGATCGTTTATTGAAGAGGGAATGTCAGAAAAAGTAACCATGAGCTCCGATAACGAAGAAGTCGATCAATTGGCGTTAGTTATTAAAATGGTTGAAGCCGGTTTAGGGTGGGCACTGTTACCAAAAACGTTTGCTCATTCTGAATTTTCCCATTACGACATTGAACCTATACAGTCGTCTGAAATGCGCCAAGGATTCAAATTCGGTTTTGCGCTTTGGTGCAATCATTCTAAGCAAGTGAAGGATGTAAAATTATCGGTTTTATCTGTTATACAAGAACATGTTGATCGAGTATTGAGTCAATATTAGCAAAAGAAGAATGTAGGTAACTTATTAATAGAGGCTCATTTATATGAGCCTTTTGCGTTTCTGTCATCTCGAAAGCTCTTTAATTTTGTAGGGCGACATCCTCTATATAGGAGTAGGGCAACACCATTATTTGGCCTATTCTATGCCCGTCGATTAAGGACCCCCTTTATTGGCAATAAGTGTTTAATTTCTATGTTTATTGCAAGGAAGCAAACTTTCGGCCGGGTTTCGTCACCCGGTCTTTTTTATGAGGCAAATTTTATGACTCGCTGCGGCGGCATTGTTCTTCTTTCCTGCTTTTTATTTACAACATCTTCTTTCGCATCGTTTTATGATCCTGTTGATGGTCAATTTGATATGGGGCATCACCTTGCGGAAAACGCATATGGCTTTTTGCCTATCCCAATTTTGATTACCGAGCCTGCGGTGGGGTACGGCGGCGGTGTGGCTGGTTTGTTTTTACATGAGACGGATGAGGAAAAGCGACAAAGAAAGCAAGCTGCTCTTTCTGCCATAGATGGTGGTGCGCAGTTAGTACCCTCAGCAATGTCAGTAGTGGGAGCAGTAGGGACAGAGAACGAAACTTGGTTTGTATTTGGTGGCCATAGACGATCTTGGATGAATGATTCCATTCGTTACACAGGAGGCGGCGGCTTTGGTGTTGCGAATTTGGATTTGTACACATCAATCAACTGGGGCCCCATAGATCATGACCTTAGAATAGGCACGTCAACTTCGGTAGCCGTACTTTCACAAAAGGTGCAGTTCCGGATTGGGCATACGCCTTGGATGTTGGGAATAAAGCAGTTATTAGCTAAGTCTGAGATTGAATTTGATAACATGGTTTTAGACCGAATTTTGGGTAACGAATCGGTTACTTCTGGTTTAGGGTTGGAGGCTGAATATGACACAAGAGATAATTTATTTTATCCAACCAAAGGTTACAAATTGTCTGCAGATTACATGGTGTACGACGATGCGATTGGCAGTGATTACAATTACCGAAATTTGAACATAGATGGCGAAGCCTATATCCCAATTGCCAATAAATGGACATTAGGCTTGGCTGCAAATTATCAAAGCTTCGAACAGCAAGACCTGTTTGTATCACCCACAGCGAAACCGTACGTGTCGTTACGCGGGGTGTCATCTTATCGGTACCAAGGAGATGAGATTGAAACAATTCAAGGCCAATTGACGTATAGCATCACTCATCGTTGGAAGGTGTCTGGGTTTTACGGTTCAGGGGTTGCAAAGCAAGATAACGGCATAAGCCACGACAGTACCGTCAATGCCGGAGGTGTCGGCTTTCGATACCAAATCGCGAGACGTTACGGTTTGCACCTTGGGATGGATTATGCGCAAAGCCATGAAGAACGCGCTATCTACTTTAACGTAGGCAGTGGTTTCTAGAACAACGGAATAGGTTAAATTTTTCCAAGAAAAAAGGCGCTAATTAGCGCCTTTTCGTTTTCTATCACTTTCTTACAGTAAGATTACTTCTTACGGCAGTACTCAGCGATCACGTACATTGATTGACCACCGTTAGTTTTACCAGAAACAAGCTTAGGATCGTCACCAACGCTAATACCGCGGATAACAGTACCTTGCTTGATTACTTGGTTTGTACCTTTAACAGGAAGATCTTTGATTACTGTTACGTCGTCACCTTTTTTAAGTTCAACGCCGTTGCAATCAAGAGGCTTATCATCAGCAGACATGCCGATTTGTGCCCATACTGATGTTTCTTCTTCCATGTACATCATATCTAGCGCGTCTTGAGCCCAGCTCTCTGAGTTAAGACGAGTTAGTTGGCGCCATGCTGTTACTTGAACAGGGGCTTCCTGGCTCCACATGCTGTCAGTTAGGCAGCGCCAGTGATTAATATCTTTAGGCTCGTCAATCTCACCAAGACATTTGTCACATACCATGATGCCGTGATCCACTGTTACGTGGCTGTGTGGCGGTACTGCGTATGCAGTAAGAGAAGAATCAGAACCACATAGTTCACATTTAGATTGGCAGCGTTCTAGCATAGTAGCTTCAGAAGACATAATGGACTCACATTTATTAGGTATTAAATTACGGGGCTATTATCCACTTTATTTACAATAAAGAAAGAGGTCGTACGGTATTCTGTCTTGATTAATTTTAGCTGAGATCAACCATTTGTGTTTTAAAGTTTTATGCAAACGGTCAACTAGGGGACTTGTTCGAACGACAGATACAAAAATGCCAGCGGTTAGGCTGGCATTTGGTTAAATTAAATTTTGCTCATGCGCTTACTTACTCGCATCTAACAAGCCAGCGGTTACGCTTGCAATGCCAGTACCTTGCGACAAGGTAAATTGTACAATTTGTGAGGTCATTTCTGCGTTGGCTGCTGCATCACCAGCATTTTGCTGAGAAATTACAGTGGAGTGGTCTGCTTCTGAAGATGCTTTGTCAAAATACGAAGCCAGCTTGTCTCCCGAAGAGTCCAGTGCAGTATTAACCAAGGATAACTTTTTAAACAGGGGTTCGGTACCTGCTGTTGGAAACTCAGCGACCGAGTTTGGTATCGTTTCGTCACCATTCGCTTGAATACCAAGCACAGGTCCCGTAGTTGTAGATGCAATATTATATGGGTCAACGTTATCTAGAACTGTTTGCGCAGCATAAGTGAATGAAGTAAGGATCGAGTCGATTGTCGCTTTGACTGCTTTGTCTGAGGCTGAAGCACTATCATTACTTAGGGCTGTGTAGTATTCATTAAAGCAATCACCACCTGACTTACTGACTGGCACACAGTTACTTACATAATGTGCTTGGTACTCGGTTACACTTGATAGGCTCACGGTGTGCTTAATCTCAGGAGAAAACGAGCCTGACTTAAGCAAGAAAGGGGCAATGCCACCACCTGGGTTAGCAAGTGTTGCACTTGTATAACTAAACATAGAATCAATAGCAGGGTTCAACGAACTGTTACCAACGGTATAAGAGCTAATACCTGTAATCGCCCCGATAGAATGCCCAAATAGAGACACATTCGTTTTGTCGAGGCTACTAAATGCTGCATCAGTAGCAGAATTTAACGCAAAACGAACTCCAAGACCATCAATGGCGCTCTGACGGATGTTATCTCGTGCAACAGGTAAATACTCAAGATTCATGTATACAGTAGGTGTTGTTGGTGTCGTAACAATATCTGCACTTAGTGCGCGTTGACCGTGAAGTGGTTGGTCGATAGCAATAATTGCATAGGGTTTGTATGGTGCAGATCCAGTAAGTGCGCCGCCAATATGCTGCATCGCAAAAGCATAAGCACTCTCTTTGATGCTAGTGATACCGTGTTGGTACTGTAAAATTGGTAAACTGCTGTCGATAGCTGCTCCTTCAGGTACAAACATAACGAACGGCACTGACTTTGCTGCTCGAATTTGCGGTACAGCGCTGTATTTCGTCATAACTCTAGCGCTATCCAATTGCTCTCCGCTTGCAAGAGTTAACTTTTCTCCAATGAGTAATTGTTGGTACTCTGCTGGATAGAGTTGAGTAGCAGGCTCTGTGATCCCTAAACCTGCCAGCTGTGTAGCAATAGCTGTTTTGTCCGAGTCACTTCCTGAGCTGAGTACATTCAAGATAGTTAAAACACTAGGCATCGCACTGCGCCAAGGCGTTGTTTTCCACGCATTGTTAGTTAACGAATCTGACAGGAAGTACGGTAATTCAACTGTTCCTCGATACACTTGAATAGAAGCTGCTGCTGGTGTTGAAAAGTTAGTGTTATAACCCGCAGCTAATTGTGTTGCGCCATCGTCACCAAATGCACTCTTAAACATCGCGTCAGCTTGTACAGCTGTAGCAAAATCCTGTTTCGTTCCATCAACTGTAAATGTATACAGATTATCAAGATCAGCTTCCGAAATACTATTTGGATTCGCTAGGTTCTTCCATATATCAGACGGGGTAACTGCGGGGCTAACTGTTTGTGCAATTGCAGCTTTGGTCCCGTTCATAACGTTACCTGCCGACGCAGTAGTAAACCAAGATGAGTATATGATTTCATCTGAGCTTGATACAGAACCATAGCCAGCGAACAACGCTTCAATTTGATGGATGATTTTCTGTGGTAAATCGAGCGAGCCTGCTTGGTCAATATCTGTCGTTTTTAAAGATGCGTAAGAGCTTGATGTTCCAAGTGGTTCATCTGCGCTATCAACAATTGAGTCAGTTAATGCATAGATGTAGTCAGAGCTAGGATCTAAACCTTTAAGAGGCAACACTTGTATGGTCTTAAAATCACTAGATGCCACTAAGTAGTCAACTCCAGCAGTTAGCGCAGTAAAGTTAGACATTACACCAGTGCTCAGGTCAACATCCACTTTAGCAACTTTTACACCGGCATTTAGGTGCGCGCTAAACGGTGTCGTACCCATCATCACGACATCATTCTTCAGCGTCCTATCACTTGGAAGATTCACATTGATAGTGAACGGCATGATAGTACTCCAACCATCAGCTTCCCCCATGGCTACTTTTGGATCATTCAAGAGCCCCGTTGAATTTACATCTAACGGAATATTTAGAGTGTGATCGTTGGTATCGAACAAGAAAAACGAAGGAAGAGGAACATCCGCTTCATTACCTAGAAGAGTGAAGCTAATTTTTGAACTTCTAGCTAATGATTGGTTGATTGCATCTGAATAAGGTGCCGCTGTTGAATCACCAGAGCTTTCACTATTGTCGCCACAGCCCGCAAGTAGTAATGCTGAGCATACGAGAGATAAAGAAAATTTGTTGTTCATGTAATTATTCCCGTACGGTTAGTTGAAGATGTAGTTAAGTTGTATCGCTGAAAGGTAAGCAACGCCTTCAGCATCAAATGTAAGCTTTTGTCCTGCCGCATCAGTTTCGGTAAACGAACCGCTTTCACTTTGTACGAGTGCAAATGCAGCATCGACAGTCATATTCTCTGAAATAGCGTAGGTGAGACCTGCTGAATACCACATACGATCGCTGTCTGGGATGCTTAATGTCGCTTCACCAGCTTGCTCGTCATACGCTAGGCCCGCTCGTACCGTCCAATTTTGATTAACCATGTAAGTTCCACCTACAGACCATCTCTGATTGTCTTCGTAATGTTCGGTTTTTAAGAAACATTCATTGTTTTTACAATCTGAACTAGTGGCTTTTAACTCTTTGAACTTACTCCACTTAGTTAACTGCCAACCATAGTGTATTGCCCAAGCATCGTTAAGTTGATGAAAAGCAGATAATTCGAAGATATCGGGCAGTTCAATTTCTAGACGCCCTGTGGTTTTACCAGGAGCGCCGTTTTCCATTTTTAGACCTGTGTAATCAGTGAACTCACCGTCATCAAAGTCGAGTTCAACGGATGAGCGGTAACCAAACCCAAAACGGTTGTACTCGTTCAGTTCATATAACGCACCTATATTCCAACCAAAAGCAAAAGTCTCACCAGTCATCGAGATTAGTTTGTCACTTGGTGAGCCACCAACAGGAAGGCTGCCTTTGTGTCTGTTGAGCTCGGCCTCTGCATAAACAAAGTTAACTCCAGCTCCAACACTAAAACTATCGTTAACTCTGTACGCGATATTTGGATTTAAGTTGACTGAAATTAGTGATGTGTCACCTGCCAAATCACCAGCATAAATATCATCTGGGTAATCAGTGGCTACTCCGTAAGTCGTGAACATGCCAATTCCCCAAGCCCATTTGTCGTTGATAGGAATAATGTAATAAGCAGCAGGGACAATTTGTAAAGGAGCTACATCTGATGATTTTTGGTTGAAGTCGTTGTCATTGATTTTGGTTTGAGTAACGTCTACCTCGGGATCAACGATAGAAACCGCGCCTGAAAATTGGGCTGTATCAAATAGGGTCATTGCGGCGGGGTTTCTCGCTAGTACACTCGCGTTATCAGCTACTGCACCTTCACCTGAAAAGGCACGACCAAGACCTGAGGCAGAATGCTCAGCAACTTGGAAACCAGCCGCAAGTGAGTTACATGCAAATAGTACTGAAAGTGAAACGAGAGAGCGTTGTATTGTTTTCATCCTTGACCCTCCTAGGGCATCGAATTTCGTTATTATGGTTTGAAAACACACTGAGCATTTTTGGTGTTGAAGCTCTAATGTAAATAGCATGTTAAATTCATGTTTTATATAAAGTCAAAGAAAGAGTTGTTATTTTGTGAGGTTATGTTTTAAAGGGGCGGCACTTTAACATCGATAATATAAGTATAATCAATAACTTATTCGCGGTTGGAGGTGTGACCAGAGTGTTTATGCATCGTTGCGGTATAAATAGTGTTCAATAGCTCAATATGTAACAACTTTGTTTCTGTTTACCACCATTCGCTAAATCGGCATAATATCGACACTCGTTAGAAGTCATTAAATTGGAATTTTAAGTTTGGAATTACTCGCGATAGAGTTTCTTGGAAAACCGCTTCGTTTAGAAGGATCAATGGCAGGGTGGCAACAGTTGTATTGGGATAACACTTTGGTATCTCAATTAGATGCGACCACAGACCAAGAAGACGCCCGAAAACACGAATTTACACTACGCGCTGGCGAAAAAACGTTGCAGTGTCACGTTGAATCGACCGTTCAGTGGCAACCGTTTGAGATGACGTATAAAGCGTCGGTGAATGGGCAAACCATTACCGAAGGCAATCGAAACACCAAAGATATTGAACAACAAACTCCTGTTGTCGCTCCTAAACCAGAGAAGCGTTTTAGCTTAATTGGGTTGGTGTCGCTTGGTATGAAAGCGCTTAAAAGCGCCAAGCTAATCAAGGTCGTACTAGCTTCTGCGAGTTTAGCGGCCTATTCATGGTTGTTTTCAATTCAGTTCGCTTTGGCCTTAATCGCCTGTTTAATGTTCCATGAGTACGGTCATATTAGAGCGATGAAATACTTCGGCATGAAAACCAAAGGGATCTATTTGATACCATTTCTTGGTGGCTTGGCGTTATCCGATGAAAAGATTAATACGCGTTGGCAAGATGTGGTTATCTCAATCATGGGGCCATTGTTCGGCCTGATATTGTCGTTAGTATTTATGGTGCTGTATTGGGCGACTGGCGAAATGTTCTTTGCCGGCCTTGCAGTATTTAATGCTCTATTAAACCTGTTCAATCTATTGCCGATTTTGCCTCTCGATGGCGGACATGTTCTTAAAAGTATCAGTTTCTCGATGAACAGTGTGCTTGGCATTGTACTTTGTGTCGCGGCTGCCGTTGCTGGTGTGGTATTGAGTTATCAGTTGAATTTAACCCTGTTTGGTTTCTTATTGATCATGGGCAGTGTTGAAATACTGTTTGAATGGAAAGGACGTCATCACAGTCACTTGTTACCGTTAGACAAATACGGGCAAGTCGTGTCGTTCGTTTGGTATGTAGGTTTAGTGAGCAGTTTGATTGGTGTTATCTGGTATTTTGCATCTACTGGTGATCAGCTATTAAGCCTACCATTACAAATTCTTGGTACTTAACGAGTGAGTTTCTGTTGTTGGAATTATCCAGCTGCTTAGTGCACTTGAACTGTTAGCAAGCAAGAAACTGAAAATGCCCTAACCAATATGGATAGGGCATTTTGTATTTACACCAGCTAGGCGATTCTTACTTAGATTACGCTTTGCAATTTGGTCTTGGTGAACCTGATTGAGGAAGCGTTTTTATCGTTGCTTGTAGATCTTTAATACGCGTACTGTGGGAAGGATGCGTAGAAAGCAACTCTGGCGGTTGATTACCCCCTGATGCTTTCGCCATGTTTTGCCACAAGTTGACACTTTGGTTTGGATCGAAACCTGCTTGAGCCATATACTCTAAACCAACAACATCGGCTTCAGACTCTTGAGTTCGCCCATACGGTAGAATAACGCCATATTGAACGCCTAACCCTAACGCGGCCATCGTCATACCTTGATACTGTTTGTATTCTGATGCGCCTAACGCGACGTTAGTAATAGACAAGCCCGTATTAGCGATTTGAGACTGAGACAGGCGCTCATTACTGTGGTCCGCTAAAACGTGTGCCACTTCGTGACCGATAACCGTCGCGAGTTGGTCTTGGTTTACTGCAACATTGAGTAAACCCGTGTAGACGCCAATTTTTCCGCCTGGCAGAGCGAACGCGTTCACTTGGTCACTATCAAACACAACAACTTCCCATTCACTAAAACCTTGTTTAGGAATATATTGAGTGATGCTGTTCGCTACGCACTGAACATAAGCGTTAGTTTTGGCATCTTTGCTGATGGGTTGTTCTTTTTTCATTTGTTCAAAAGACTGTGCTCCAAGCTGAGACATGTCTTTATCTGAAAAAAGCAGCAATTGGTTTCTGCCTGTCGGAGAAGCGCTACACGCGGTTAGGCCTGCTAGTGTGAGAAGCGAGGCAAACTTCATCCATGACGTCATACAATATCCTCTGTGTATTCAGTTTTTATGCATGTTAACATCAACTTGCGTAATAACTAAGGGCTGAAAGATAACTAACAGCCAGTAATATAGAAAAAGCTATGCACGCGATAACAAGATCAATAATTAAGGAACCCACATGAGTATTTGGAAAAAGCCCGTTGACCTAGATACCTTCAACGCGACCTCAAAAAATACCTTAATTGAACACCTCAACATTGTTTACACCGAAGTAAATGACAACTCTTTGGTGGCAACCATGCCGGTTTGTCATTTTACGCACCAACCACTGGGTATGCTTCATGGCGGCGCATCGGTTGTGCTAGCAGAAACGCTTGGCTCATTGGCTGCAAACTTCTGCGTACCAGAAGGCTATTATTGCGTTGGGCTCGATATCAATGCGAACCACGTAAGGTCAATGCGTGAAGGGCATGTCATTGGTACTGCTGAGCCTATTCACTTGGGCGTCTCTACTCAAGTATGGCAGATCAATATCACTGATGATCGTCAACGCTTAGTTTGTACCAGCCGTTTAACCATTGCCGTTAAGAAACATAAGCGATAACAGACTAGGCAGTCGTACGCTGGTTTTGTCTTTAGAAGAAGTAATCAGTACTTAGAACAAGCAATCAGTATTTAAAGAAGTAACCCGAGAAGCCCATGGTCATAACGTTTAAAAGTGGAAAAGTCATCGCAACCGCACATGAATTGGTTGTTCGTTTAGATGGGGAGCATAGAGTCACGCTGCAAGCCCAAGTTGATGCAATTCAATTGATCGGAAAAGGGGCAAATGTTATTTCAGCTAACGGTTCTGAGTGTAAATGGTCGATAAAATTAGACGATGAACAGCAGCTCCGTGAAATCGCTAATGAAATTGGCTGCGATGTAATGTAATCCTTTACGGTAAAGGCACTTAACCCTTAAGATTGAATAACATCTTAGGATGTCGTACTCATAATTCACAATAAAATTGTGTCAGTAATATTGATTTTACGCCATAAAATAGGGAAACTGAATTCAATGTCCTTTGAATAAGTTTTCCTCTTTATGAGCAGCCCAAGACTTCGCGTTCAATTTGAAACCCTGTTTGAATACTTCGATGGTAAAGATTCTGATGTTCAACTCGACGACATCACGGATGTGCTTTGTTGTACCCGTCGTAATGCCCGAATGGTACTCAACAAGCTTGAAGAAGAAGGGTGGGTAGAATGGTTACCTGCAGCAGGTCGAGGAAAGTTATCTCAACTTATCTTTAAACAGAATCGTTGTGATGTCAGCGAGAACCTAGCAAGACGCTATTTACAAGAAGGAAAAATTGGACAGGCGCTGTCAGTGCTTGATCACAATGCTGCCAAACTCACGCAAGTTATTCAAAACTACTTGGGCGTACAGTATCAAGAAGGCGAACAAGTTATTCGTTTGCCTTATTACCGGCCGCTTTCAATGCTTAACCCAACCAAATCGATGCGTCGTTCAGAGCAACACATCGCTTGTCAGGTATTCAGTGGGTTGACTCGTCTAGATGAGAATGACCAACTTCAACCCGATCTTGCTCATTCATGGCAAAAAATCAGCGATTACCAATGGCGATTCTTCTTGAGACCCGGTGTTCGTTTCCATAACGGGGAACCTCTGTTAACCAATCATGTTGTGGATACACTGCTTGCACTCGAACCTCTCAACATGTTTTCGCATATCAAAGATGTCTCTTCACCTGCAAATTGTGTAGTAGATGTTTTTCTCACACGTCCAGACAAGTATTTTCCCCTCGCACTAACGGAATCGGTCGCTAAAGTCACATTACCGATCACTTTACGTGGTGAAGACTACGATATTCGACCGATTGGAACGGGACCTTATCGCATTGAAAAGAACGACGAGAAACAACTCGTGTTAACCGCTTTTAATGGGTACTTTGGTTTCAGACCGTTAATTGATCGCGTTGAAGTTTGGGTGGTGGATGAGGCTTATTCTTCAATGGTTTACCCAAGCCTATCTAAGCCTGTTATGGCCGACCGTGGCGATAGCGATGAAGTAGAACTCGATCCTGGCTGCACGTATTTACTGCTCAATAGAAAGAAAGGTATTGCACAAGATCCCGCATGGGCACAGTTTTTATCTAACGCGTTGAATGCGGCGGATCTGTTTGTTCATATTCCAAAAGAGACTGTTATCGATTTGGGCGTGTTACACGCTTATGGGATAAAACCCGGTTGGTATGACATAAAGTTAAAAGTGCCCGTTTGTCCACCAGCAGATTCGAAGCCTACCATAAGATTAGCGTATCAATGCCAACACCCAATGTTCCCAACGCTTGCAAAGGCGATTGTCACGGTGCTGAAGCAATACAACGTCGATGTTGATCTTTACGGTTACGAAACCGATCCTCCGCACGCCGATGATGTTGATGTTTGGATTAACCCTATGGGCATCGCCAATAACAGAGACGACGCCTTGGCTGGCTGGTTAATGGACTACAGTTTTCTTGATGAATCTAGCCCGGCAGAGGACTTCGACCAATGGTGTTACATGATTGACCGTTGGCGTTCTGGTGAATTCGAGCAATTCCCAGCAAGACAGTTAGGTAAACAACTAGTCCAAAGCAATCAATTGATCCCGATGTTCCATTGCTGGTTAGGCGTTAATAAAGATCAATGTGGTACGTTGCAAAACGCGAAATGTAATGCATTAGGTTGGTTCGACTTTAGCCAAGTTTGGGTGAAGCCTGACGTTGATTGAAATCCAAGAAAACTCAGTTAGGACCAAATAACTCATTTAGGAAAAAACGATGCAAACTCTGATGGTTACATTTATTACGCTGGTGGCATTTGCTGCTAATTCAGTTTTGTGTCGCTGGGCCTTAATGGATCAAACGATTGATCCTTTGAGCTTTTCGATCGTTCGCATCTTATCTGGTGCGCTTACGCTTCTGATTTTATTAACGTTATCTTCCCAATCTAAGTCTAAACGTGAGTTAACAAACAACACATCGGCATATGCAAAACTCAAATCACAGTTTCAATTAACATCAATACTGTCACTGCTCGTGTATATGTTTGGTTTTTCGTTTGCTTACTTAGAGCTTGGCGCAGGTCTTGGTGCTCTGGTGTTGTTTGTCGCGGTGCAATTTACGATGATTGCCGCGCACTTGTTTTCTGGCAACAGAATGTCATTGATTGAATGGGGCGGATGTTTGTTATCGGTAGCAGGGCTTGTTTATTTATTAATGCCAACGGAATCGACACAGGCACCTGATTTAGTTTCTATTATCTTGATGTCTCTGGCCGGAGTTGGGTGGGGCATTTACACATTGGCAGGAAAGACATCGTCAAACGCACTGCAATCGACCACCGCTAACTTTGGATTCAGTTCGCTAGTTATCGTTTTGGCATTAAGCTTGTTAGTTTTGATTCCTAATGCGTTAACGCAAGTGTCTATCACTGAACAAGGTTTGATTTACGCGGTTATATCGGGCTCTGTGGCTTCTGGTGTGGGTTATAGTTTGTGGTATTACGTGGTGAAAAAGCTGAATACCGTGGTGGCGTCTATTGCACAGCTTTCTGTTCCAGTTATCGCGACACTTGGTGGTGTATTACTTTTATCTGAACCTGTCACCATGCAATTTATAGTCTCATCAACCGTTATACTTCTTGGGATAAGCTTGGTTCTTGTCGCACCTAAACTTAAGAAATAAAGAGTTCAATCATTAACTTCTATGGCTAAACCAAACAAGAAACAACCGACCAAGACGGTTCAGATTTTCTGTGCCAAATGTAAAACGCAGCTTTTTAAGTATCGGAAAGGTGGCAAAGGTGCACTCGTGAAATGTTTTAAGGAGCGTATCGTTGAAGATTTCACGACAAAACCATGTGTGTGCCCTGAATGCGGGATTGAATTTGCGCGAGACACTTTGGTTCGAGGTACGCCAGCCTACAAGTTTGTTGGTGGCAAGGTAACGATGAAATAACCTGTCACGATGAAACGACCAGTCATATTAAAACGAGCAAACAATGCTGAAACTAAAAATGCCACAGCACGGTTTGTGTGTGGCATTTCAACGTTGCTTTTGATACTCAGTGTAAATAATTGAGCTCAGTAAGCTCTGACACGCCCTTGAAGCTTAAGAAGTAATAGCGAAACAATTGCGCCCGTCGTATCACACAGCATATCTTTCTGTGCATCCCAAATATCACCTTGTGAGCCAAGGAACGCGATACCTTCATCACCACCTGCAATCTCCGCGTACCACCACTCGATAATTTCATAACCTGCAGCCACACTCATGATCGCAAATAGCGCAAAGAAACATGCCAGCACCGGTTGAGCCAGTTTTTTACGAATCAAGTACTCAGCGAGTGGGTAAGCATAAAGGCCAATTGAGAAATGCGCGACACGATCAAAGTTATTACGCTCAGAACCTATCATGTTGTTGAACCAATCAAATGGCACTTCTGCGAAGGTATATTTCGCGCCTATCGTATGCAAAATTAGCCAGATAAACATTAAAACGTAAGCTGTCTTAGTGAAGGTGAGTTTTGTGGATAACCACCAGATTCCCACCAATATCGCAAGCGCTGGGACAATTTCGGCAATCCATACCGCTCTTGAAGAGGGAGCAAACGCTGAAAATAGAAACACAATCAGATACAGCGTCGTCAATGACAGTAATGGTCTATTTTGAGCAAGTGGCGTAATTGTCATATCAAGATCTCTCGTCGAAGTTTTTAATAGTGTTACACAATAATGAACAGTGTTCGATTGGGTCTTAATCACCAGATTTGTTGAAAAGTGGTGTTATCGCCCAGTATCTAGACAAACGGTTGCTAGAGTTTCACAAAAGTTTGATTTACAACAAAGCGATCCTTAAAATCGCTCTATTACTACATAACAAGAAAGAAAGTCATGAAACTGGAAACTGTCGATTACCTTGCTGACGACGCAGCAGAACAATTTGTTCGCTCTCTACGTGAAACTGGTTTTGGTGTTCTTAAGAACCACCCAATCCCGAAAGAGCTTGTTGAGTCAATTTACGAAAACTGGTACCAATTCTTCATCTCTGAAGAAAAAGAGAACTTCCACTTTAATGTTGAAACACAAGATGGATATTTTCCACCTTCAGTGTCTGAAGTTGCTAAGGGCCACACTGTAAAAGACATCAAAGAGTACTTTCACGTATACCCATGGGGTCAAATCCCTGAGCAGCTGAAAGAGCAGATTCTAGATTACTACCAACGTGCGAATGCTTTTGCTCAAGAGCTGCTAGGTTGGGTTGAAGCTCATGCTCCTAAAGAAGTACAAGAGAAATTCTCTATTGCGTTGTCAGAAATGATCAACGGTAGTGAACAGACTCTGCTTCGTGTTCTTCACTACCCACCAATGCAAGGTGATGAAGAGCCAGGTGCAATCCGCGCTGCGGCACACGAAGACATCAACTTACTGACGGTTCTTCCTGCTGCAAACGAGCCGGGCCTTCAAGTTAAAGCTCAAAATGACGAGTGGCTAGATGTTCCATGTGACTTCGGTAACATGATCATCAACATCGGTGACATGCTTCAAGAAGCATCTGGTGGTTACTTCCCATCGACAACTCACCGTGTAATCAACCCATCAGGTGAACGCCAAGAGAAGTCTCGTATCTCTTTGCCTCTATTCCTTCACCCGAAACCAGAAGTAGTGCTATCTGAAAAGTACACAGCAAACGAATACCTAATGGAACGTCTAAGAGAGCTTGGCGTTATCTAGTCAGTTCAATGCTTCGTCCCTAAAATTGGGATAGATGTGAAAGGTCAGCTAAGTCGCTGACCTTTTTTGTATCCGTACCAAAGAATTGCGGCTTTATTACTAGGGCGTGTTGATCTTTCGAGCTGATTTTTGCAGCGAGTTGCTGGGTATTTATACAAGGCAGAGGCATCGATGTGTAGCTAGCCTACATGAGAAGCCGATAACGTAGTAGAAATGACCAGCAAACGCTGCCCGAAGGGTTCGGCTAAAAGCGTTTTACTCTTTGTTGAGGGAGATTTGCTTAGAATGACTAGGCTACTTCTCCCTCGCCGCGATTAAAACGCTTTTATCTCGAACAAAATTTAACCGCGAAAGGTCAACACGCCCTAATGGTTGTATTCAACGAAATGGTACTCAGTTTTGACGATAAAAGGTGCCTTTAAGCCAAACGTTAGAAAGTTGTTTGTCCTTAAGCTCGACAAATCTTAGAAAATCGCTTTCAATTAAAGAAGATACGCAACGGATGCGAAACAGGTTACTTATAGTATCCACAGTTCTAGAAATCCATTAATTCAGAGAAGCTAACTGAGTCAACTATGTCGAATTATCAAGATGTGAGAGCAAACTTTCATTGCCATATGGAAAACCCATTGCTTTGGCCGATAATGGAAGTGCTTAAGCAAAAGCCAAGCGGATGGAAAGTACACACATTGGCAGCTCATCTGAACGATCTTGGGTTTGTGCCAGTGTTGGATGCTGTGCCTGAGAAAGAGTTGTTTAAAAAGAACTTCCTTATCATGAATGCGCTTTATCAGCTTCAAGAAACCTTACACCCAGATGGTTGGCTCCAAGTCCAAGCGATGGACATCGAATTGATGAATGGTCGTTATCACGGAAGCAGTCACAGCATCGATCATCAAGACCCACTTCGAGAATACTACATTAATTGGGTTAACTATGAAGCGGATGAAGGTGAAGTCAAAAGGCTGTTGAACGAATTTTGGACTCGGTATAGAAAGTATGTGGGTGGTGATGAACTCGATATGGATCGAAGTCGAGCATTGAACCTGTTTGAGTTACCTTTAGACGCGACACACCATGAAATTAGAAAACGTTGGCGACAACTGGCATTGAGATGGCATCCGGACAGAGACGAAGGCAACACCGCAAAATTTCAGACGCTCTGTGAAGCATGGCATGTATTAAGAAGCTCATAATCGACAGGCATTTTTAGCTGTCTAATTGCTTAGAACCCTAAAACAGAAAGCCCCACATTGTGAGTGACACAAGTGGGGCTTTGTCGTTATTACGCTATGTGCTGTAGCGACTTAAGTTATTGGTGTTAGGAGTGATCTTTGCTCTCACCACTTTTATGTTCAAAGGCATAGTCGAGTACTTTACGGATATAAGGCGCACCAACTTTTGAACCGCCGTTACCGTGTTCAATGACCACAGTTGCGACATATTCAGGGTGTTCATACGGTGCGAAAGCCGTGTAAAGCGCGTGGTCAAGTAAATGCCTAGCGAGTTTCTTCGAGTTGTAGACCTGATCTTTCGCAAGATCAAAGACTTGTGCAGTTCCTGATTTTCCGCCGCTCGTGTAGTCAGTTCCCTTAAATGCACGTCTACCGCTGCCTCGATTGCCGTGGTTTACGAGTCGCATCGCGTTGATTGGCACATCCCAAATTCTATCCGGTACTTCGGTGATTGAAGGCATTGGCTCCGGTTCCACAAGTTGTTGCGTACTGAAATCTTCACCGTGATCTAAGGTAGCTCTCAAGATATGAGGTGGCATCACCTTACCATGATTAACCAATACTGATGTTGCTTTAGCAAGCTGCATTGGAGTGGATGTCCAATAACCTTGGCCAATACCAATCGGAACTGTGTCACCCTGATACCAAGGAGTGCGATAACGCATCATCTTCCATTCTCGAGTCGGCATGTTGGCGGTACTTTCTTCATAGATATCGATGCCTGTCGGTTCACCAAATCCAAAGCGGTTCATCCAACTTGAAATTCGGTCAATGCCCAAATCAAAAGCAGTTTGATAGAAGAATGAATCTACCGACTCTTCAATGGCTTGAGTGACATCGACAGGTCCGTGACCCCAACGTTTCCAGTCACGCCACGATTTAGAGTTTCGTTTAGAGCCAGGAATTCTCCAAACGCCATGGTCGTTACGAATCGTATCTTCAGAGATGACATGTTCTTGCAGTCCTGCCACAGCCATAAATGGTTTAACGGTTGAGGCAGGAGGATAAACGCCTAGAGTGGTGCGGTTAACCAACGGGTGAGCCGGATCATTCAATAAACGTTGGTAGTTCTTACTCGAAATGCCGTCGACAAATAGGTTAGGGTCGTAACTCGGGCTTGATGCCATCGCCAACACGCTGTTGTCTTTCGGATCGAGAATAACCGCGCTTCCAGTTCGGTGATCAAGTTGCTCAAAGACGTATTTTTGCAGCTCAAGGTCAATATTTAACACGATATCTTTACCAGCTACTGGCGGCACGTACTCAATGGTTCGGACTATTCGCCCACGGCTGTTTACTTCGACTTCTTGATAACCTTTGGTGCCGTGCAGAATATCTTCGTAATAACGTTCAACACCCAGTTTTCCTATGATTGTTGTAGCTTGATAATTCGCTTCTATCCCTTGTTCTTCAAGCTTTCTGAGATCGCTATCATTGATGTGCGCCACGTAACCAAGAACATGGGTAAGCACCTCACCATTCGGGTAAAAACGCTTTAAGCTGGTATCGATAGATAAGCCGGGGAACTGGTACTGGTGCACGGAGAACTTGGCGATCTCTTCCTCCGTTAAGTTCTCTAGAATAGTCACAGATTTAAAACGGCGGGTGTTGTGATAGCGTTTTTTGAAACGAGCGATCTGCTCTGCATCACGGGGGACATATTTGTCTAGCTTGGTGAGCATTGCATCGACATCATCGGTTTGCTCAGGAATCATGGTTAGATCAAAGACAAGCTTGTTCTCTGCAAGCAACACGCCGTTACGGTCGTAAATAAGTCCACGAGTAGGGGCGATAGGTAATACTTTGATTCTGTTGCCATCGGCACGAGTTTGATAGCTTTTAAAATCTTCAACTTGAAGTCGGTATAGATTGCCGACTAAGACAAGAGTGAACATCAAGATCCCACAAAACGCGACGATTACGCGGTTTTTGAATAGGTTCACTTCGATTTTATGGTCACGCATCTTAACGCGTTTATGATTCATTGAAGCCTCAAGGGTCTGTTACATTTGGTTACACTTGTCGAGTCGGGACTTTATCTGAATATCACTAGGGTTTTGTAAAAGCTGTGTCATGTTTTGAAGGATCGACAGCATTAGATGGCGGTAAACAGTGCCTTTAATTTTCTCATTACAAAAGATGATAAGTAATTGATGTAAAGATTGGTTTTATGAATTTATAAAGTTCAAGAGTTTTGACGACACTAGAGGTTAGGTTAAAAGAGGTTAGATAAATTTACGGCCCTCAGAATGAGAGCCGTAGAAGGTTAATTTGCTTATTTAGTGGCTTAGAAGCTTTAGTAAATTAGAAGATTAAAACTTCAAAAACCTAGAAGCACAATAAATCCGATATTTAACGAAATCAGTTCGAAGGCTTGAACTGAGATTTACGCATACGGTTCAGAGCAGCCATCACATCTAACGTTCTTGGTTTCGCTAGGTCACCGTAGTTAGGCATGTTAGCGTGCCATTCGTTTTCTAAAATAGCGTTAAACTCTTTAGCAGGGTTGTTTGACCAACCTGGAGTTTGTGCGAATTGGAACCAAGCCCAACCGATCGCATTCACTTCAGACGGTGATTCTAATTGCTCAAGCGCAGAAAGGTCTGCAAACTCTTTACCAAAACGCAGTGACTCTTTGCCTTTAGCATTAACACGGAATTTACCGTCAGTCAGAATGTTCATCAGTGAAGCACGGTTCAATGAACGCGGTACAAACGTTTCTAAAGCAGTTTCACATTCGTTAGTACGCTGAGTAGGGTGCTGAGCAATCACGTCTTTTGCTTTTTCAGTCACATCTACCGCTTGGTAGTCGTGCATTTGAATCACAGTGTTCGCGACATCTAGGTAATCACCAGAGCCACCCATTACAACAATGGTAGAGATATCCATCTCTTCACGAAGCTGACCAATGCGGTCGACAAGTGGTGTGATTGGCTCATCGCCTTTTGACACTAGCGCTTGCATACGCTCGTCACGAATCATGAAGTTAGTCGCTGACGTATCTTCATCGATAAGTAGAGTTTGAACGCCGGCTTCAATCGATTCTTGTAACCAAGCCGCTTGAGACGTAGAACCTGACGCATCTTGTGTGCTGAAGTCAGATGTGTCTTTCTGCATTGGTAAATGGTTGATGTAGTTTGACAGGTTCAAGCTGTGCACACATCGACCATCTTCAGCGCGGATCTTCATCGTATCAATCGCAGTTACAATGCCTTCGCGACCGTCACCAGGAATATGGTTGTAGATAGAACGTTCAACGGCGTTCAACAGTGTCGATTTACCATGGAAACCACCACCAACGATCAGCGTAATGCCTTTTGGAATGCCTAGGCCGGTCAAGTCACCTTGGTTTGGAGTATTTAACGTAACACTCAATGATTCTGGAGCCGCGAAAGGTACCGCGTCTTTCATTGGAAGGTCGCAGTTACCCGCGATACGAGGTAACACACTGCCGTTTGCAACGAAAGCGGCTAGGTTGTTTTCATCCAATTGAGCACGCAGCGCTTCTTGGTCTTCAATCGTTTCACAATGTTTGATCATTGCATCGATGTTTAACTCACGCTCAAGCGTCGCGCGACGAATAAACTTCGGTAAGTAGAAAGTGATGATGTTGTTCGCTTTCTTAGCAAGAATGCTACGACCATCAGCTGGTAAATTAATACGGAAACGAATTTCGATGCCGTGGTCTGTGAATACAACAGCTGTGTTGTCTAATACGGTTTGACCCGTCAGCGCGATAGAAACGGTCGACTCTTGTTTCGCGAACTCAGAGAAGCTACGTGCGATAAAGTCACGAGCGGCTACTTGGTATTCGTAAGATTTTTCTTTCAGCCAATCTAACCCGGTCAAAGACCACGCGCGCGTTGCACGAAAACGAGAAGCTGACGCGTATGGGTCACCTTGGATGTGGTCGATGTGTAATTCAAAATCAGCAAAGTCGTATTGACCTTTAATTTGTTGATATGCACGGTAGTTTTGTTTTTCGAGCTTTTTAAGCTTTGCAGTCAACTGATCCATAACGAGGAATGCCTATATAAGGGGAAAGATAAAAACAGAAAGGCGGCGATTATAAAAATCACCACCTTTAGAGTAAAGAGAAAGTAGGCCTAAATCCAAAACTAACTGCTCTTTTTCGCTTTAAGCGTAACGAGTTGTCCCCAAATAGTTTTGATTGATTAAGCTGTGTTCGAATTCTTGGCTCGGCATTGGTCTTCCGTAAAGGTAACCTTGGCCCACATCGCAGCCTTCATTAATAATAAATTGCTCCTGAACCTCCGTTTCTATGCCTTCAATCGTCACTTTTAAGTCGAGCTTTTTGGCAATTTGGACAATAGAACGAACAATTTCCGAGTCTTCGTGTGAGTTGAGCATTTGGTCGATAAAGCTCTTATCAATCTTAATGGTGTCGAATGGGAACTTCTTCAGATAACTGAAGGAGGCGTAGCCCGTACCGAAGTCATCTAGTGACAATGTAACGCCAATATCGTGCAAAGATCCCAAGGTATTCTTGGCAACCACTTCATCTGCTATCAGTCCACTCTCCGTAACTTCAAGTTCTAAGAAACGAGGCTCTAAATGATAGGTTTCGAGTAGGTGAACCACTTGTTCCGCAAAGTGTACGTTCTTGAGTTGAATTGCAGACACATTCACAGCCATCTTGAAATCTTCAACGTATTCGGACCACTCTTTGGCTTTTTCAATCGCATTGCGTAAAACAAAGCTGCCCACTTCGAAAATCAAACCGTTTTGTTCAGCCATGTGGATCAGGGTTTCGTTAGATATATCACCCAAAACAGGATGTCGCCAACGAAGCAAAGCTTCAGCACCGACCCAGCGATGCGTCAACGGGCTAACTTTGGGTTGAAAGTAGAGCATAAGGTCATCATTACGAACGGCTTGAAGCAAATAGCCTTCGATCTTATTAATGTGAGTTTGTTCTTCGGTATGGGATTGAGAGTAGTAAGCGAACTTTTGTCCTGAATCTTTGCAGGCTAACATCGCTTCAGAAGATTTCTGCAGAATGCTTTCCGCGTCATCTTCGTCGTTCGTAATTGCAATCCCAATAAACGCGTGCAAATGCACTTTGTCACTTTCGATGTCGAATTCTGAATGACCAACTTTAACGAGCGTCTGGCAAAGTTCTTCAAGGCGATGGTGTAAATCTTTAACGCTAAACGCCAATACGAGGTCAACCGAAGTAGGGCGTGCAGTTAATACATCGATATCAGAAATACAGTCGATGCGTTTTCGGTATTCAACAAGCACTTGGTCTAACGCGTTATAGCCGTAGCGTGCTTGTATGCGTCTACCGTTGGTAAAACCAATATGAACGACTGCAAATGAGCTGTCTGTCAGCCTTCTCTGTGACAGTAGCTTGTGGTTTAAGCGAGATTCAAATGCGTTTCGGTTTAAAAAGCCGGTGCCGAGGTCGTGATTCTTTTGGAAGTTAATCTTCTGTTCAGCCGCTTTTCGTTTATCAATTTCTTGATTCAACGAGTAATTAAGGCTCGCGAGATCTTTAGTGCGATTGTAAACGCGGTTTTTTAGGTCGCGATTCATTTGGGTAAGCTTGGCGTGTTGGAATAGGGTTTTAAGCTGAGATTCAATCGAAGTCCGAAAGCTCTCTAACAGTTTGATATAAGTAGGGGTGTAGTGATTCTCTTTCGAGTCCAAGATACAAATGGTGCCAAACAGTTCACCGTTAGGCCAAAGTAATGGAATACCACAATAGGAGACTAAGCCGAGTTTGATGTCTGGGTTGTTGTCCCACTTAGGATCGGCAAGCGCGTTAGGCACAAGAAGCTGTCGTTGAGTTTCCATCACTGTTTCGCAGTACAG
Source organism: Vibrio sp. 10N.222.49.C12 (assembly GCF_041475025.1). Taxonomy (NCBI): domain Bacteria; kingdom Pseudomonadati; phylum Pseudomonadota; class Gammaproteobacteria; order Vibrionales; family Vibrionaceae; genus Vibrio; species Vibrio sp. 10N.222.49.C12. The sequence continues at coordinate 22,374 of NZ_JBFRVF010000050.1, forward strand.
CCCATTCCCCAGCGTTTCAGAATCACCTTTGTTGTATGGGTTGTTCTCGCTACGACTGGTTGAAAAAACTTCAATGTAATTGGCGTGAACACGCATGATTAGTGCTGCGGGCACTTGAGTAATTTGAGCTAAGAGGTCGACAATATTCTGCCAACCGTGCTCCATATCGTCTGGGATATCTAAATCGAGAGTTTTTATTTTCTTCATATGACTCCGAGTCAATTATGCTAAATGCATCAACACATCCTGTGTTAATTATGATGAACCAAAGAAAACTGTGAATCTTACGTTAACTAAGTATAAGAAATGTTGCACGAAAAAACCTCCGCAATTATGCAGAGGTTTTCAAATGTGAATCCGGGTCTCAGTAATGAGATAATTTTAGATTAAGGCTTTAACTTTATAAAATCTTCTGTATTAAGTTTCTGGCTATAATCTACCGATGGTTGAGCAAACCCATTTAATTGTAGAAATTCTTCTTTAAACCCTTGGTAATCCCCTAAGGTTTGGAAGTTATTTTCGTCCATCTTTTCTAGCAGTTCAGTTACGTGCGCTTGGGTTTCTGGGTCTAATTCCCAATCATCCATACGGATCAATCGCTCACCATCAAGTGGTACTTTGGATTGACCATAAAGTTTACTGCCAAACAGACGCTGCATTTGTTGGATACAACCTTCGTGGGTCTCTTTCTCTTTCATCACCTTATACAAAGCAAGTAAGTAAGGGCTTAATCCAGGGATGAAAACGCTCGCTTTAGTGACTAGGGCTTTACATACCGCCGCGTAAGCGTTGCCATCAAAGTTAGCTAACTCTAGATTAAGAGCGTGGCTGGTTTGGTGAAGGTCGATCTTAGCGCGTCCCAATGTGCCGTCTAAATAGATAGGATGTGTGACTTCTGGACCCACATAAGAAAACGCGATTGTCTTACAACCCGGAGCAATAGATTCTGCGTTGATGAGCTCATCTATCCATTGTTCCCAATCTTCGCCTCCCATCACTTTGAGTGTGCTTTCGGCTTCTTCTTCCGTCGCGGCTTCAAGCGTGTTGGTGACCCAGTTGTCGTGTTCCAGAGAAATGGTTGCGCCAGTTACGCTTTCACCAATAGGTTTGATGGCAGAGCGCCAAAACTCATCGGAATCTGGTTTAGGACGAACGCCTGCAGCTAAGCTATAGATAATCAGATCCACTTCACCTTCGAAGTAGGTTTCGATGGCTTCGACAACTTGGGAGCGTGTTTCTTTAGAAAAGGCGTCGCCAACGATGTTGATAGCAGTGCGCTGCTCTCGTTCGGCTTCTTTCTTGAAGTAGATGTTGTTGTACCAACCGGCACTACCGAGGGATTTTTCGTTGGGACCGCGTTCGAATGAGACGCCGATGGTGTCAGCTTTTGCACCGCCAAAGGTAAGGGCGATACGAGCGGCAAGGCCGAATCCAGAGGAAGCGCCGATGATCAGTACTCGTTTAGGGCCATCTTTGATTTGCGGCGCACTCTTAACAAATTTGATTTGTTGCTTTACGGCTTCTTGACAGCCAATAGGGTGAGCGCTTTTAGCTACCACACCCTTGATAACAGGTTCGATCAGCATAAATAACCTTACAGTTCACGGTGATATGCACTCAGGCTAACGTAAAGCTGTGTAAAATTTATTGAGCTAGACCATTAAAACCTAAAGATACTGATATAATTCTTCGGCGACGAATTCAGCAATCCAAGGTTGAGCTTCTGGTTTTGGATGCAGTCCATCGTTCATCATCCACTCAGGTTTGAGGATGATATGCTCTAGGAAAAACGGCAAAAGTGGCACGTTTTGTTGATCAGCAAGCGCTGCAAAAACGTATTCAAACTGCTGGTTGTAACGCTTTCCGTAATTTGGTGGGATTTTAATCTGCATCATTATAGGTTTGGCGCCCGCAGCTTTTATCTGCTCAATGATCTGCTCAAGATTTGCAGACATCAGCTTAGGTGGGAAACCACGAAGTCCATCATTCGCACCAAGTTCGATAAGAACGGTGTCTGGAGCATGTTCTTCAAGCAATTGTGGTAGGCGGGCTAAACCATTGCCCGTTGTATCACCAGAAATACTCCCGTTAACCACGGTAACCGCTTTATCATGTTTTGCTAGCGCGTCTGGCAACAAACTTGGCCAACTCTGTTTGATATCCATGTTGTAACCAGCACTCAAACTATCGCCAAGTACCAATAACTTTGAATCTTGAGCTGACGCAGAGCCTTGAGCTAAAGAAGCGGTTGAAAATAAAATAAAAAATAAAAAGGAAATTAGTCGAGTCATGCATACATCCATCATTAAAGCAGAAGCTGTTTCCAAGACAGTGTCTACTAATCAAGAACATTTAACAATCCTAGAGCACGTTGATATCGATATTCGTGAAGGCGAAACTGTCGCGATCGTAGGCACGTCTGGCGCGGGTAAATCGACCCTAATGACGCTGTTAGCTGGTCTTGATGTACCAACGAAAGGCGAAATCAGTTTATTAGGACAGCCACTTTCACAGCTTGATGATGAGGCAAGGGCTAAGATCCGCAGTGAATCGGTAGGGTTTGTATTTCAAAGCTTCTTGTTAATTCCAAGCCTTTCTGCGCTGCAAAATGTCACGTTACCTTGTTTGTTGAAGGGAGCAGACGAAGACATCGAACGCGCGACTGCTCTGCTTGAATCAGTAGGCTTGAAAGACAGGCTTGATCACTTGCCGTCTCAACTATCGGGTGGTGAGCAACAAAGGGTCGCGTTGGCGCGCGCATTTATGATTAAGCCAAAAATTCTTTTTGCCGATGAACCCACAGGCAACCTAGACCAACAAACGGCAGCCAAAATTGTTGAGTTGTTGTTTGAATTGAACTCATCCCACGGCACAACTTTAGTTTTGGTTACACACGATCCTAAGCTTGCACAACGTTGCCAAAGAACACTCAAGATGCATGTCGGTCAGATAGAGGAAGTCTAAATTGAATTCATCAAACGGACTGAATAAACGCCTGTTTTCATGGAGTATCGAAGAGATTCGACACGGCCAGTTGTGGCCAGTTTCAATCGCTTTAACGCTTATTATTGCTTGTGTATTTGCATTGTCGGCGTTGGCCGAACGTATGGAGCAGGTAATTGTTAAGCAGGGCAAAGATGCGCTTACTGCTGATAGCGTGTTTATCTCAGCAAACCCAATTCCGCAATCCTTGTTAGACCTCACTCAAGTTGAACAATTAGAAAGATCTCAGTTGACTCGTTTTTCAACCATGGCATTCAGTGATAACTCAATGCAGTTAGTGACGGTAAAAGCAGTTGAAAGCAATTACCCATTACGCGGTGAAATGATCTTAGAGGGCGCTGATAAAGCATCAAGTAACCATGTTGAGCCAGGTGAACTTTGGTTAGACGAGCGTATATTTGCACAGCTTGAGGTTGAAATTGGTGACAATGTCACTATTGGCGATGCCGATTTAACGATAACAGGGCGTATCACCCAAGAGCCAGGTTTGAGCTTTAACCCATTCCAACAAATGCCTGCTGTGCTAATTCATACCAGCGATATCGAGGCCACGGGAGCGATTCAACCGGGCAGTCGTGTTAGTTTTAGGCTGTTTCTCAACGGTGATGATACAAAACTGCAAGCCGCGCAAGACAGCGTAGAATTAACACCAAGCGATCGCTGGCGTACACAAGACTCTGCGAGCCGTACTAACGACATGTTCGAAAGCACCACTCAATACTTATCACTAACGGTAGCTATCGTAGTGATCATGGCTGCGACCACTTTGGTACTCACTTGCCAACATTATGTTGCGAGTCGTCGTAAAACCATCGCGATGCTTAAGAGTTTAGGTGCAAGCAAGCAGTGGATCGTTAAATGGTTGTCTGTACAGGTATCTTTGTTAGTGGTTATCGGTGCAGTACTGGGAATAACCATCGGTATCGGCTTGGAGTTTTTGCTTCGTATACCTCTGGGCGACTTATTACCAACGCCACTTCCTAACTATGGTATTGAACCTGCAATCTTGGCGATTTTATCAAGCATCCTAATTGGTGTTCCTGCTCTTGGTATCCCGTTAATTGGCTTGGTCAATACCTCGGCAATCAGCGTTATCCAATCAAGTCACCAGTCCAATGAAAGCTACAAGAGATACCTGTTGTTGCTGGTGCCTATTATTCCAATGATGCTGATGTATGGCGACAATCTATTGGTATGGATAGTTCTAGCGGGTATCGCTTGCCTGTTCTTAGTACTTGCGGTCGTTAGTACGCTTGTTCTGCGTTTGGTTGGCAAGTTACCGACATCTACGTCTATGCGTTTAGCATTGAGCAGAATTAATCGCACACCTTTAGCAACGGGGATTCAATTTGGCTCTTTAGCGCTTTCACTGATGTTGCTGTCTATCATCTGGTTGGTAAGAAGTGATTTACTGTCAGATTGGCAGCAAACCTTACCCGAGAACGCACCAAATGCGTTTGCACTTAACATTGCAAGCTATGAAAAAGACAGTTATCTCGAGACGATTGATGCAAACGAAGTAGAGCGTACTCAAGCGTTTCCAATTATCCGAGGACGACTGACGACGATAAACGGTGTCGAAGCATCGGAATACAGTGATACCTCTGGAGAAACAGACGCACTAAGCCGTGAGATCAACTTCACTTGGGGAGATAGCTTACCTAAGTACAATGAAGTATTAGAAGGCAGCTGGACACAAGAGCATGGCGTATCTGTAGAATCGGATGTCGCGGAGCAACTGGATCTAAAGATTGGCGATGAGCTGTCATTCACAATCAACAGCCAGAATGTTTCTGCCAAGGTGAATAGCATCCGCAAAGTAGAGTGGCGAGAAATGAAGCCGAATTTCTACTTCATATTTACTCCAGATGTCTTGAGTTCAATCCCTTCTACTTGGCTAGTGAGCTTCAGATTAGAAGAACAACACAATCAGATGCTCAACGAACTCTCTCGAAATCATCCAACCGTGAGTTTGATGGATATTCGTAAGATGGGTAGCAAGATCCAAGAGTTGCTTAAGCAGATTGTTTGGTCGATTACCGTACTTGCGGCGTTAGGTGTGGTGGCGGGGCTGTTGCTTATCTTCACTCTATTGCGATTGAGCTTATCTCAAAGACAACAAGAGATACGCTTGTATCGAACATTAGGCGCGAGTAAGAAGCGAATTCTCAATACTATTTGGTGTGAGTACGGTTTAATGGCGTTAGTCGCAGGCTCAATTGCAGCCCTTGGTTCTGAGCTCAGCGTGGCAGGAGTGATGAACTTTGGTTTTGAGTTACAACCTTCACTTCACCCGATGTTGTGGATAGCGCTACCGGTGCTAACGTTCATCACATTAGCCGCGGTAGTGAATAGCTTAATCAAACGTTTGTTGGCACCAGTAAACAAGGATTTTGGCTAGTCGTTAGCGAGATCTAGCCAAGCGCTTAAAACGGTCTAAAAGTGAGATTATTTATACTTAGTCATGCACTATTTATAATACGTCGCTTTAGACCGTTTTTTATTTAACCAACCGGTAGCATAAGTAAAAAATATCGCACCTTAGATTCCACTGTTTTTAGCATTTTTTAAAACTAATTACCCAATAATGCCGATTTAATGAACAGCGGTTAGTCCCTGTAAACAAAGGGTTTGCGCAACTTAGCAAGAACGTTATCAACAGTTATCCACAAAAACGGTGGATAACTTTAGGGATAAGTTAACCGCTATGTTTTAAGAGTACTGAGGCAGCCTTTATGTGGCGTCACTTAGGACAAATTTGACTGTTAGAATAACCTTTAAAACCCTATCTGGAGTTATTGAGTCAAGAGATTATTTATGTTTTTTACATAGATATTAAATCCTGCCTATCTAAGACCTTGATAAAAATGTGTTTTAATTCATCGCAGAACAAAAGTAGAATAGAGGCAGTTAATCTTATTCTACAGAACACGATGAACCACAACAAAACGGATACAAATCAACCTTCTATTGCCATTGTTGGTGGTGGTATTGCCGGAACAACGAGCGCGATTCACTTTAGTGAGTTGGGTTTTAAGGTCACTATCTTAGAAAAAGGGCCGAGTTTGGTTAATGGTCCACCAATTTGCCACCTGCACGCTGGCGGCAATTTGTATCGAGATATTTCTGTAGAGCAGTGTCTTCAATTGCTCACACAGTCAATTGATACCGTCCGCTTATTCCCTCATACGATCAATATTCGTCCGACAATCATCGCCGTTCCGCACAGTGATGGTGGAGAGCCGTTGGATCTGCTTCCTCGTCTCAAGATAATCAAAAGCGCTTATGCCGATCTTGTTAAACAAGATAAAAGCAACCAAGTGCTCGGTGATCCGGAAGAGTATTATAAGCTGTACAGCAAAGAAGATTTATTAGCACTTTCTGCGAAAACACAGCCTCTGAAACCAACATCGCTTGATGATTGGTGTATTCCTTTCGCCAAGCATACGGATTTAGAGACCCTAAAGTATCCTGTTGCGATGGTCCAAGAGTATGGCTGGAGCGTATTCCGACTTTCTGCGACCGCTCAACTCTCTTTGGGGCAACAAGCTAACTGTACTGTGTTAACCAACAGCCGATTACAATCTGTTGAGTCGACAGGTCAAGGTTGGTCTTTGACTTATACCGATGCCGAAAACCAAAGCTGCCAACTAACGACCGATTACTTGATTAATGCGAGTGGGTTTGAAACGGGTATCGTAGATGACTTTGTTGGCTCTAAGCAGCAAAGACTTGTTGAGTTTAAAGCTGCATACGTTACAGAGTGGCCATATTCGCAAGAATGTAAGGAAGAGTGGCCAGAAGTTATCTTCCATGGCCCGAGAGGCACACCGCAAGGCATGGCGCAATTAACGCCGTATGCTGATGGTGTGTTCCAACTTCACGGCATGACAGAAGGGATTACTCTGTTTGAGGGTGGGCTTGTTTCATCGTCAACAGACTCGTCACAGCCACAGTTGCCTTCGAAGCTGCTTAAGAAAATCGTATCGGGTTGGAGTGAAGATCAGCTTGAATTAAGAACTCGCGCGGCAATAACGCATATGTCTCAGTTCATCCCAAGTTTCAGTTCTGCATTGGTCGGTGGTAAACCTTTGTTTGGTGCACAACAGATTCCGGGAACCGATCCAAGCTTAAGAGCTTCAGATGTTTCATTCTGTGGGGATCGCTATGCTCGACTTGAAGTAGTAAAAGCTTCTTCAACATTAGAAGCGGCACAAAAGGTCGCTGAGCAATGGTTTGATGTATCAGAGGCGGCATCTATTGAAGACACACACTCAGTGACAATGTCACTTAATCTAAATGATATTGAAAACAGAGCGATAGATTTGACACAAGAACGTGGATACCCAGAAGCGCTTGCCAAGGTGTCAGGTCAAGATCACGCTTAATAGCCTATAATTAGTCTATCATCATCGACTGCGTTTAATTTCTTCAATTCGGCTTACTGTAATAGGTAAGCCGAATCTTCATTTCAACATCTGCTTAGATACCGAACCTCATCTAAATGACATCTTCCTAGTTGATTATTCTCAGCTACATAGCATTTAGCACATAACACATCGCAAAAACTAATAGCCGAAAAACTGAGCCCATTGGCACCAAACATCTTGTAAGCCCAAGCGATCGCCCTTGCTGAACGATATCGCATGTCCAGGTTTTGCTTGCGCCAAGCGTGGTAAATCGATTCTGGCGACACATCCTATCTTCGGATAACCACCTATGGTCTGTCTATCATTAAGCAGCACGATAGGCTGTCCATCTTGTGGAATTTGAATCGCACCTAGGGCAATGCCTTCTGACAATAGCGAAATGTCAGGCGAGTCTACGGGCTCGCCACTGAGTCGATAACCCATCCGATTAGAGTTTTGGTCAACGTGATACTGCGCGTTATACAAAATCTCTCTTGCTGACTCGGAGAATAGCTCGCTTTGATAGCCTTCAATCACTCGTAGGTTCACGGGTAGATTGTAATCAGGCGTGTATCGGAAGGTAACACTCAACGCTTTAAATGGATGAGAGAGTTGGTGTTGGGTAAAAGCGATTTGTTGCCCTTGCTGGCATGGCTCGCCATCTTGCGTTAATCCACCAATCTTTTCACGAGTGACTGTAGAGCAGCTATCAAGAGTTGATGGAACATCGAAACCGCCCTTAATGGCTAAATACGCCCTTAGACCATTTTTAGGCAAACCAAATGAGAGAACTTGCCCCTTAAAAGCTTGAAAAGTGCTCCAGTTAGCCTGTGGTTTACCATCGAGTTTCGCTTGTAAATCACCCCCGCATAGTGCCATCTCGCAATCAAAATCGATTCTCAACGCACATTGCCCAAGCGTGATTTCCAACGCCGCTTGGTTGACTGGGTTGCCCAATAGATGGTTAGCCCAGCTATAAGAGTAGTCATCAACCGGTCCACCTTGCGTTAATCCAAGATGAGCAACACCAAATCGCCCAAAGTCTTGAATCAAACTCAACGGGCCGGGCTTAATCACTGTCAGTGTTGGTTTAGTTTTTGTCTTAGCCATTTACGATGCCTCCACCTAACTCTACAAATTCTTTTTTTGAAATCGCTATGAAACGGACGGTATCACCAACATTAAGCAGAGACAGTGGTCTTTGCGTGATATCGGCGTTCTTCAACTGGCTATGATCGAACAACGGAAGTGGGCAATTGCCAATAATATTCCAACCGCCCGGTGATTCCGAAGGGTACACCGCCGTTTTCGTATCCGCGATGGCGATACTGCCTTTGGGCACATTTAAGCGGGGTGTGGAGTGACGGGGTAAAGCAAGCTCATTAACCACATCAGACATAAAGGCAAAGCCAGGCGTAAACCCAATCGCACTGACGCTGTATGTCTGTGAGGTGTGATGTTGAATTATCTGGTCGAGCGACAGGCCTTTGTTTTGATATCGGTCTAAATCGAGCGCCGTTTCTGGTGAGTAATAGGCAGGAAGCTCAATCGTATCGCGAGTTTTACTAACACTAGAAAAGGATGACAGAGCATGACTCAACAAATTATTGAGCTGTTCAATGAGCTGCTGTTCTGATATTCGATAAGGGAGGTAATCGACCAATATTGTTTGGTAAGCCGGTGTCACATTCATCAACACCGATGCTAAGTTTTGGCGAATGGCATCGGAAAAGTGAGCTATGTATTGCGCATATTCGGCGCTAGATTGATTATTTGAAGGCGATAGCGTCAAGGTCACCAAAACGCTGCATTCCGCGACTGGCGCTATATTGAATTCAATCTGATTCGTCGTCATTTCGTTTCCATACGTTTGTTATCTTGCCTTTTTTAGCTTACTTGGCGTGTCTCACTTCCGTGTCCAAGCCAATACAAATCAATTAGATCTCACGAGCGATTAGACCATGCGTCATACCAATCACACGCTTCATACTAATTAAAAGCGTTGAGGTCTTGTCTGATTTTTCTAATTAATGCGATGGATTGAGGGTTATCACCATGAACACAGATAGTATCAGCTTCAATAGGCAGTCTTTCGCCCTCTAAAGTCGTAACCGAGCCATAGTTAATGATTTGCATAACTTGGTTATAGATATCGTCTTGATTGACGTAAACCGAGCCTTTTTGAGTACGTGGCGCTAATTGTCCGTTATTTAAATAAGCACGGTCGGCAAACGCTTCAAACAAGAGAGGCAAGTCATGGTCGTCAGCAATATCCAAATACTGTTGATTGTCTGATGAAGAGAGAATCATCAACGGGATGTTAAACTCAGCGACGGCTTGGGCTACCGCATTGAACACATCAATGTTTGCCATCATATCGTTATAAAGAGCGCCATGAGGTTTCACATAGCCAATAGTGGTATGGTGATAGCGGCAAAGGGCTTGTAATGCACCGACTTGATAACAAACCAGCTCACTGATTTCGTCCATGGTGTGTGGAATAGAACGGCGACCAAAACCAACGAGATCTTGATAACCGGGATGAGCACCAATTTGGGTGTGATAGTGCTGCGCCAGTTTTATCGTCTTGGACATAACGTGCGGATCAGACGCGTGGAAGCCACAAGCGATGTTTGCCATATCGACCCATTCCATGACCGACTCATCATCGCCCATCTTCCAATTGCCGAAACTTTCTCCCATGTCGCAATTAAGCAAAATCTTCGTTGTCACGTGGTGCTAATCCTTTACGTTGAGGTAAGTAATGACGGTCTTATAAATGCCATAAATAAACAGTGACCTGACTCAAACTTTCGACACCGAAAATTTACCAGTATGGCATTTCATATATAGTTGAACTATTGATTAAAGGATTAATATCTATCTGTATATTAGATGAGCACATGATATCGCGCCAGGTTTGCTTAGGACTAGCATTAACGACACCTGTTTTTGTAGCTGCTCAAGAAAACTCTTTAGACCAACTCATGTCGATGAGCCTTGAAGAGTTGTCTATGTTAGATGTTGAAATGGAAACGGCTTCGAAAGTGACACAAAAACTTACCGAGATTTGTGTCAACCAAGAGTCCGTATATGTGAGGATCTCTCATGAATTCTAAGTGGCTCAAGTACCGTATTAAGCTCGGTTTTACGAAACTCAGCCTTGCCACTATAGCTATGTTTATTGTGCCTTTGAATACATCGGCGGCTAGTTTCAAGCCTTATGAAGTGAAAGCGGTGTACCTTTTTAGAATTGCCAACTTTATTCGTTGGAACGACGAGAGCACCATGAATACGGTTAACTTCTGTGTGATTGGCGATGAGAAGGTAAGCAAAGCACTGACGTCGATTACACAAGGGAAATCTATTCGTTCTCTCGCTATTCAAGTACATCAATTGGTGACTCCTAAGTGTGATATCACTTATCTATCTGATCTCGATAATGATGAATTTAGCCGTAAAGCCCACTCACCACATACTGTGACGATTAGCGATATCCCAAACTTTACGGACATGGGAGGAGTCATTGAGCTAACGCACGTCGATAATAAGCTAAAGCCTAAGATCAACTTAGTGAATGCAAGACGCGGTGAATACGTCATTGGCTCAAACCTGTTACGAATCGCTATAGTGGAGGGCCAATAATGTTGTCTTTCATTAATAATTTATCTATTAAAAACAAGCTGATATTACCGATTGTCATCTTCATCGCAGTTACTTTTGTGACGATTCAATCAATTAATTACACTGTCACTTTTGAGCGAGAGAAAGAGAGTCTTATTCAGCGAGTTAAAGTGTTAGCACAAGGTGTTGCTTATAACCTACAAGCCGCGATTCTATTTGAGGATAAATCTTCGGCTCAGGAGATTTTGTCAGCCTTCGTTGCGGATAAAGATATCGTCAGGGTGAAGCTCTATGACATTAATGAACAGCTTTTTGCGAGTTATCAAGTCAGTAATACGCTGGTTCCAAGGCCGAATACCGATGAATTAAATGACATCGCGGATCACCAATTTGCAATCTCCGAGAATTTCATCTTTTTGCTTGTTCCGGTGACGCTGGATGACGCTGTGATCGCTAACTTGAGAGTGACAATATCAAAAGAAACGTTTAATACGATCTTAACGAATATTTTCAAGGTTGCGGCCGTCTACTTGCTGTTTCTTGTGATCTTAGGCGGGGGATTGGTCAAATTGGTTCAACGCTTGATTATCGATCCAATGTTTGACCTTAATGAGGCGATGCAAGCTTTTGTTGAACGTCGTTCAGAACAACCAAAATTAGTCGCAACGAACCACGATGAGATAGGGGATCTGGTTCGAGCTTTTAATACCATGCTCGAAAGACTTCAACATCGTGACAACCAAATCAATTTTACGCTCGATAAACTACAAGAAGAAAAGTCGTTTGCAAATGAGGTAATTGAAACTGTTCAGCACTCGTTGTTGGTAGCCGATGAAAAAGGGTTCATCGTTCATGCGAACGCTGCTACTCGTGACATTTTTAAATGTACCGAAGCGTTTCTTGAAAATTTGTTGATCCAAGAGTTGATCGCGACAAAGCAAACTGGGCTCTTACAAGAGGTTATCGACGCTAAGATTGAGCTCAATGACGAACTACTCGAAACCACCGATCTCTTTCACTCAAAACGCTGGCTTCGTGTGAGTAGCCGTTCGTTGCCAAAGCACGGTCGTATTCTTTATGCAATCCAAGATGTCACGGGGATGGAAACGGCCATGAGTCGCCAGCGTATCGCTGCGGGTGTTTTCGAAAACAGTAAAGACGGCTTGATCGTGCTCAACTCATCCAATGTGATAACCATGGTTAACCCGGCGATCACACAACTTCTCGGTTATCACTCTGATCTGCTGGTGGGCAAAACACCATTTGAAGTATTTTCGTGGCAGCAATTTTCATCATTGATGCCGACAATTCGCAGTTCGTTAGACAACTATGGTCAATGGCAAGGCGAAGTGTGGGAGAAAAGCGCGTCCGGCACGTTAGTTCCAATGTTTGTCAAAGTGAATCGAATTGCCTCAGACAACGAGAAAGACGAGTTTGATATGGTATTAACGCTGTCTGATTTATCCAACGTTAAAGAGATGGAAAGACTCGAACACTTGGCTCATCACGATGCATTAACCGGGTTAGCGAATAGAGCGCAGCTGTATAAGGTTATGGATGATGTTGTCACGTCGAGCCACTATTCAAATCAGCATTTTGCGGTTATTTACTTGGATTTGGATGGCTTCAAAGAAGTGAATGACAACTATGGTCACGATGCGGGTGACGAAATCCTTAAAGAAGTGTCAAACCGGTTATTATCTCAGGTAAGAGCGGGGGATTTGGTTGCACGTTTGTCGGGTGATGAATTTGTTCTTATTATTAAACAGACAAACAAAGTCTTATTAGCGAAGTTAGCCGAGCGATTGTTGGATCTGATCGGGCAAGAAGTGAATTATAAACAGCGTTCACTTCATGTTGGGGCGAGCTTAGGTATCAATTTAGTTGATGGCTCAGAGCGTGATATTGACGTGATTCTAAAGGTTGCTGATGAGGCTATGTACCAAGCGAAACGCAAAGGAAAAGGTCAGTTTGTGTTCGCTCGTGAGGGTAAATAGGCACCGGTGTTTGTGAGCTCACCCTAAGTTGTTGTATCATAAGTGATAGGTTGAATATTTTTAATTAAAAGGTCTGCTAAGCATGAATGTTTTAGTTACAGGTGGCATGGGTTACATTGGTAGCCATACAAGTATCCAGATGATCAACGCAGGTATGACACCTGTACTTTTTGATAGCTTATACAACAGCAAACCAAGCGTTCTAGAGCGCATCGAAAAAGTCTCGGGCGTTCGTCCCAACTTCATTGAAGGTGACGTTCGTGATAAAGCGCTTTTGACTGAAACTATGAAGCAACACAACATCGAAGCGGTTATCCATTTTGCTGGTCTGAAAGCCGTCGGAGAGTCTGTGGAAAAGCCTCTTGAATACTACGACAACAACGTAAACGGCACTTTAGTTCTTGTTGATGCAATGCGTGATGCGGGTGTAAAAACCTTGGTATTTAGCTCTTCAGCAACGGTATACGGTGATCCTGCAAGTGTGCCAATTACTGAAGACTTCCCAACAAGCGCTACCAACCCATATGGTCGTAGTAAACTAATGGTTGAAGAGTGTTTAACCGATTTCCAAAAAGCCAATCCTGATTGGAGCATTACACTGCTGCGTTACTTTAACCCTGTAGGTTCACATCCAAGTGGTGAGCTAGGTGAAGACCCGCAAGGTATCCCAAATAACCTAATGCCATTTGTCTCTCAAGTAGCAGTGGGCCGCCGTGAATTCCTATCTGTATTTGGTAGCGATTATCCAACAAAAGACGGGACTGGCGTTCGCGATTACATCCACGTAATGGATCTGTCTGATGGCCACATCGCAGCGCTTGAGAAAGTAGGGTGCAAAGACGGTCTTCATATCTACAACCTTGGTACGGGTAACGGTTCAAGTGTGTTAGACATGGTTAAAGCATTCGAACAAGCAAGCGGTAAAGAGATCCCTTACAAGCTAGTTGAACGCCGTCCTGGTGACATCGCAGAGTGTTGGGCAGATCCAGCTAAAGCTCAGAAAGAACTGGGCTGGAATGCAAGCCGCACATTGGCTGAAATGACCGAAGATACATGGCGCTGGCAGTCAACAAACCCGAATGGATTCCCTGGTTAACCTAGTGGTTTCGTGAATGATTCAAAAATTAAAAGATGCTTTCGGGCATCTTTTTTGATCTTAATCGAATAAAAAGTAAATTAGTGGTTAAAAAGTATCATTCTGTATCCGCTGTGTTATTATGCTCGCGAATTATATGTTTAATGTTAATTTTCTTTGGAGTTAATCATGGAACTAGGCCTAATCATCACTTTCATCGTTGCTGCTGCAGTAATGGTTAAAAAAGAGATGGCAGAGAAGTAATTTCACTTATTACCTTTTTTATACAATTTTTTAGTGAAATAAATTAAAAGCCAGCAATTAAGCCTGTCTCTTATACACAA
>NZ_JBFRVF010000051.1:0-39799 GCF_041475025.1 Vibrio sp. 10N.222.49.C12
ACTGAGCCAAATCTTGCAGATGGCACAATCACAACCAGCACTATTGATGTAATGCCAAACCAAAGTGCTGATGGCGCGACGATCACTCAGTTCACCTATGACGGTCAACTAAGAACACTTGATCAAAATGACACTGGCGAACAGCAATTCAGTTTCACTGAAGGTGAGTTGTTTATCACCCTTGAAGGGGAAGTGCGTTTTGAGCCGAACCGAAACTTAGACCACTCGGTGAGCGAAGATATCGTGAAATCGATTGTTGTAACCTCAAGCGACTTCGATAACGACTCGCTGACTTCAACCGTAACGCTGACCATTACTGATGGCGATAACCCAACGATTGATGAGGTACCAAGTGTTACTTTGTCTGAAACTAATTTAGCCGATGGCTCTGCGCCAAGCGGCAGTGTAGTCAGTCAAACCGAGATAATTACCTTCACCAATCAAAGTGATGATGTGGCGAGTTTCCGTATTGAACCTACTGAATTTAATGTGGGTGGAGCACTGAAATCGAATGGCTTTGCCGTTGAGATAAAAGAAGATTCGGCTAATCCGGGAACTTACATCGGTTTTATTACCGATGGCTCGAATACTGAAGTTCCTGTATTCACGATTGCTTTCTCTACGAGTACGTTGGGTGAATACACCTTTACTCTGCTTGAAGCGTTAGACCATGCGGATGGTTTAGATAAGAACGATCTGAGTTTTGATCTGCCGGTTTATGCGGTTGATACGGACGGCGACGATTCACTGGTGTCTCAGCTGAATGTGACCATCGGTGATGATGTTCAAATCATGCAAGATGGTACGTTAGATATTATCGAGCCAAATCTTGCAGACGGCACAATCACAACCAACACCATTGATGTGATGCCAAACCAAAGTGCTGATGGTGCGACGATCACTCAGTTTACTTATGACGGTCAGCTAAGAACGCTTGATCAAAATGACACTGGTGAACAGCAGTTCAGCTTCACAGAAGGCGAGTTGTTTATCACCCTTGAAGGTGAAGTGCGCTTTGAACCTAATCGCGATCTAGACCATTCCGTTAGCGAAGACATCGTGAAGTCGATAGTAGTGACTTCAAGCGACTTCGATAACGATCCGGTGACTTCAGCCATTACGCTGACCATTACTGATGGTGATAATCCGACTATCGATTCGGTACCGAGCGTTGTACTTGAAGAAGCTGATTTAACTGATGGCTCATCGCCAAGTGGCAGCGCGGTTAGTCAAACGGAAACCATCACTTTCACTAATCAAAGTGACGATGTTGAGAAATTCCGTTTAGAACCAAGTGAATTTAATACTAACAACGCGCTCAAGTCCGATGGCTTGATCATTGAGATTCGAGAGGAACCAACAGGATCCGGCAATTATATTGGTTTCACGACCGATATTTCGAATGTCGAAACCACTGTGTTTACACTCGATTTCAGTAGTACCACTTTGGGTGAGTACACCTTCACGCTTCTGGAAGCGATTGACCACACGCCTGTTCAAGGCAATAACGATCTAACATTCAACTTGCCAGTCTACGCGGTTGATAGCGACGGTGATGATTCGCTAATGTCGCCACTGGCTGTAACTATCACTGATGATATTCAAGTGATGGTTAATGACTCTCTCACAATTGAAGAGCCAACGGTTGCAGATTTGGCAGCAGGTACTCCGACGACAGCTTCCGTTAATGTACTTGATGAAGAAGGTGCTGATGGCACGACCATTACTCAGTTCACTTATGATGGTGGGGCGGTATTAACGCTTGATCAAAACGATACAGGTGAGCAGAAGTTCGTGGTTGCTGATGGGGCATTATATATCACTCTGCAAGGCGATATTCGTTTCGAACCAAGTCGTAACCTTGACCATACTGGTGGCGATATCGTGAAGTCGATAGTCGTAACTTCAAGTGATTCCGATAGCGATCTTGTGTCTTCAACGATAACGCTAACCATTACTGATGGCGATATCCCAACGATTGACACGGTGCCAAGCGTTACTCTGTCAGAAACGAATCTGAGCGACGGATCTGCTCCGAATGCAAGTGCGGTAAGTTCAACTCAAACCATTACCTTTACTAACCAAAGTGATGACGTGACGAGTTTCCGTATTGAACCGACTGATTTTAATGTTGGTGGTGCTCTGAAATCGAACGGATTGGCGGTCGAACTGAAAGCTGACCCAACTACACCGGGTGGCTACATCGGTTTTGTGACTGATGGTTCGAACGTTGAAACTAACGTGTTTACGATTAGCTTCTCGGATACCAATTTAGGTCAATACACCTTCACCCTGCTTGAAGCGTTGGATCATGTAGATGGCTTAGTGAAGAATGATCTGACTTTTGATCTTCCTGTTTATGCGGTTGATAGCGATGGTGATGATTCACTGGTGTCTCAACTGAATGTGACCATTGGTGATGATGTACAGGTCATGCAAAACCAAGTGCTTAATATTATTGAGCCAACGGTTGCTGATTTGGCTGCAGGTACTCCGACGACAGCCACTGTTGATGTGATGCCTAGCCAAAGTGCCGATGGCGCGACAATCACTCAGTTTACTTACGATGGCGGGGCGGCAATAACACTCGACCAAAACGACACCGGTGAACAGAAGTTTGTATTTACTGAAGGTTCACTGTTCATCACCTTGCAAGGTGAAGTGCGTTTCGAGCCAAATCGCAATCTAAACCACACAGCGAGCGAGGACATCGTGAAGTCGATTGTGGTGACCTCAAGCGATTTAGACAACGATGTACTGACTTCCACAGTGATGCTGACGATTACCGATGGTGATATTCCGACCATTGATGCAGTGCCAAGCGTTACTCTATCTGAAACTAACCTTAGCGATGGCTCTAGCCCGAGCGGTAGCGCAGTAAGTCAAACCGAGACGATTACTTTCACTAACCAAAGTGATGATGTGACGAGTTTCCGCATTGAACCAACTGAGTTCAATGTGGGTGGTGCGTTAACGTCGAACAACATTGCGGTTGAGCTTAAAGAAGACCCAGCAGACTCAGGCATCTATGTTGGCTTTATTGATGACGGTGGAACGGACGTTCCTGTCTTCAGCTTAAGCTTCTCAGGTACCACGTTGGGTGAATACACCTTCACACTACTTGAAGCATTAGATCATGCTGATGGCTTAGATAACAATGAACTGACCTTCGACTTACCAGTTTATGCGGTGGACTCAGATGGTGATGATTCATTAATGTCGCCGTTGTCGGTGACCATTGGTGATGACGTCCAAATCATGGCGAACGGTACGCTGGATATTACCGAGCCGAATTTAGCTGACGGTACGGTGACGACCAATACGATTGATGTAATGACGGCGCAAAGTGCCGATGGCGCAGTGATTACTCAGTTCACCTATGACGGTCAACTAAGAACACTTGATCAAAATGACACTGGCGAACAGCAATTCAGTTTCACTGAAGGTGAGTTGTTTATCACCCTTGAAGGGGAAGTGCGTTTTGAGCCGAACCGAAACTTAGACCACTCGGTGAGCGAAGATATCGTGAAATCGATTGTTGTAACCTCAAGCGACTTCGATAACGACTCGCTGACTTCAACCGTAACGTTGACGATTACGGATGGTGACAACCCTACGATCGACGTCATTCCAAGCGTTACCCTTTCTGAAACGGATCTGAGTGATGGCTCTGCTCCGAGTGGCAGCGCGGTGAGCTCTACTCAAACCATCATGTTTACCAATCAAAGTGATGATGTGGTTCGTTTCCGTATTGAGTCAACTGAGTTCAATACTAGCGACGATCTTAAATCGAACGGTTTAGCCGTTGAGTTACGTGAAGATCCGGCGGGGTCGGGTGACTACATTGGTTTTACTACCAGTGCGACGAATGTAGAAACACAGATTTTCACATTAAGCTTTAGCGCTACGACTCTGGGGCAATATACCTTTACGCTGTTGGAGAATATCGACCACGAGGATGGTCGTGGCAATAATGACTTCACGTTTGAGCTACCAGTTTACGCGGTTGATACCGACGGTGACGATTCGTTAATGTCACCGCTATCAGTCACCATTACCGACGATGTACAAGTGATGGCGAGCGGGGCGCTGAATATTGAAGAGCCAACTGTCGCCGACTTGGCTGCAGGTACGCCAACGACATCCGTTTTCGATGTATTAACATCCGCAAGTGCTGATGGCGCGAGTGTGACTCAATTTACCTATGACGGCACCGCTTACTCTCTAGATCCGAATGATGCGACCGAGCAAGAGTTTACCTTCACCGAAGGCTCACTGTTTATTACGACTCAAGGGGAAGTGCGCTTTGAGCCGAACCGAGATTTAGACCACTCAGCAGGCGATATTGTTAAAAATATCGTTGTGACATCAAGCGATGGCGATGATGACGTTCTTACCTCGACAGTGACGCTTACGATTACGGACGGCGATGTCCCAACCATAGATGTCATTCCACCAATTTCACTATCTGAAACGAATCTAGCCGATGGCTCTGATCCGTCGAATTCTGCGGTCAGTGACACCAAAGTCATTCAGTTTACTCATGAAAGTGACGATATTGAGTCGTTCCGTATCGAGCCAACAGAGTTCAATACTCTAGGTACGTTAACGTCAAACAACTTGGCGGTTCAGCTAAAAGAAGATCCTAACAGTGCTGGCGATTACATCGGTTTTGTTAAAGACGCGTCGGATGTTGAAACCAACGTCTTTACCGTTACCTTCTCTGGTACAAATCTAGGTCAATACACATTTACGTTACTTGAAGCGCTTGACCACGAAGATGGTCTGGTGAATAACAGTTTGAGCTTTGACATGCCTGTTTATGCAGTAGACAGCGATGGCGATGATTCTTTGGTTTCTCAGTTAAATGTAACCATCGGTGATGATGTTCAAATCATGCAGGATGGTACGTTAGATATCACTGAGCCAAATCTTGCAGACGGCACAATCACAACCAGTACCATTGATGTGATGCCAGAGCAGAGTGCTGATGGCACGACCATTACTGAGTTTACTTACGATGGTGGGACTCCACTGACGCTTAACCAAGCTGATACCGGTGAGCAAGAGTTTATCTTCACTGAAGGCTCTCTGTTTATCACCCTTGAAGGTGAAGTACGCTTCGAACCAAACCGAAATCTAGACCACACAGCTAGCGAAGATATCGTGAAGTCGATAGTGGTGACCTCAAGCGATTCAGATAATGACGTACTGACTTCCACAGTGACGCTGACCATTACTGATGGCGATAACCCAACCATCGATGCCGTGCCAAGCGTTACTCTATCTGAAACTAACCTTAGCGATGGCTCTAGCCCGAGCGGTAGCGCAGTAAGTCAAACAGAGACGATTACTTTCACTAACCAAAGTGATGATGTGACGAGTTTCCGCATTGAACCAACTGAGTTTAATATCGGTGGTGTACTGAAATCGAATGGGTTTGCGGTCGAGATAAAAGAAGATTCTGCTAATCCGGGCACTTACATAGGCTTTATTACCAACGGTTCGAGCGCTGAAGTCCCCGTGTTTACCATTAGCTTCTCTTCAGCCACGTTAGGTGAATACACTTTCACTCTACTTGAAGCGCTAGACCATGTTGCTGGCCTAGCGAACAATGATCTGAGCTTTGATCTGCCTGTTTATGCGGTAGACAGTGATGGTGATGATTCACTGGTATCGCAGCTTAATGTAACGATTGATGATGATGTTCAAATCATGCAAGGTGGTGCGCTCAATATTACCGAGCCGACCGTCGCTGATTTAGCGGCTGGTACACCGACCACGGCTACTTTTGATGTCATGCCAAACCAAAGTGCTGACGGCGCGACCATCACTCAGTTCACTTATGATGGCGTCGTAAACACCCTCGATCAAAATATTGCAGGCGAACAGCAGTTTATCTTCGCAGAAGGCAAACTGTACATTACCCTCGAAGGTGAAGTTCGCTTTGAGCCTAATCGAGATCTTGACCATACGGCCGGCGATATTGTTAAGTCGATAGTGGTGACCTCAAGCGATTTCGACAAAGACTCAGTCACGTCAACCGTTACGTTAACGATCACCGATGGTGATATTCCAACCATTGATGTTATTCCAACGGTTAGCTTATCTGAAACGAACCTGACGGTTGGTTCAGCCCCAATTGGTAGTGCGGTAAGTCAAACCGAAACCATCACCTTCACTAATCAAAGTGATGATGTGGTCCGCTTCCGCCTTGAACCAACAGAGTTCAATACCAATGATGCACTCACATCGAATGGTTTAGCTGTTGAATTACGTGAAGATCCGCAAGGGTCGGGCAACTACATCGGATTTACAACCAGCTCGTCGAATGCGGTAACCACAGTATTTACGTTGAGTTTTTCTGGGACAACCTTAGGTGAATACACCTTTACCTTAATCGAAGCCTTGGATCATCAAGATGCACGTGGCAACAACGACCTGAGTTTTGATCTGCCTGTGTATGCGGTGGATAGTGACGGCGACGATTCGTTAGTCTCTCAGCTTGGCGTGACTATTGGTGATGATGTGCAGTTGATGCAAGGCGGCACAATAACCAGTCGTGAGCCTGCTGGAGTCGTCGAAACATCGAATACTCTGGACGTGATGCCAAATCAGAGCGCAGATGGAGCAAAAATCACTTCATTTGTGTTTGATGGAAACAGTGCAGAAAGCCTTGATCTCAATGTGAATGGCGAGCAAGAGTTTGTGTTCACTGAAGGTTCTGTATTTATTACCACAGAAGGTGAGATACGATTCGAGCCTGTGCGAAATCAAGATCACACGAGTGGTGATATTACTAAGACGATTGTTGTTACATCTACTGACCTTGATGGTGATATCGTCTCATCTACCGTGACATTGAAGATTACCGATGGTGATCTTCCAACGATCGATTTGGTCCCTGGAATTACGCTCTCAGAAGTGGATCTCGCTGATGGTTCTTCGCCAACCGGCAATCCAGTGGCGATGACTCAAGTTATTACCTACTCAGAGGGTAGTGACGATGTTAGTTATTTCAGAATTGACCCTGCTCAGTTCAATACTTCGGGGGCTTTGAAGTCGAATGGATTAGAGGTTGAGATTAAAGAGCAGCCAGCGAATTCTGGTAATTACATTGGCTTCGTCAAGGACGGTTCTAACGTCGAAACCAACGTCTTCACGATCAGTTTCTCGACAACCAATCTAGGGCAATATACGTTCACACTGCTTGAAGCGTTAGACCATACAGATGGATTACAAAACAATACTCTAAGTTTCGATGTCCCTGTTTTAGCGGTTGATACCGATGGTGATGATTCTGCAATGTCGCCAATGACCGTGGTGATCACCGATGATGTACAAGGCGTTCAAGATGGGGCGTTAAGTATCACTGAGCCTTCACTTGCTGATATAGCAGCAGGTACGCCAACCACACCAACAATCGACGTTATGCCGACACAGAGTGCTGATGGCGCGAAAGTGACTCAGTTTATCTACGATGGTGGCACGGCTGTTACGTTAGACCCAACTGTGTCTACAGAACAAGTTTTTACCGTAACCGATGGCTTACTGTACATCACGATTGAAGGTGAGGTGCGCTTTGAACCAAGTAGAAATCTAGACCATTCATCTGGCGATATCGTGAGAACGATAGTCGTGACGACCAGTGATTTTGATAACGATACCGATACCGCGGATGTCACGTTGACGATCAAAGACGGAATTGATCCGGTTATCGATGTAGTGCCAGATATTAACCTATCGGAAGTTGGTCTTGCTGATGGCTCTATGCCGAGTGGTTCAGCGGTTAGCTCGACACAAACGATCACTTATACCGTGGGTAGTGATGATTTAAGCCACTTTAGAATTGCAACCAACGAGTTCAATCCTGGCGACCTACTCAAATCAAATGGTCTTGTTGTTCAGTTAAAAGAAGATCCTGCTTCACCTGGCGACTACATCGGGTTTACTGATGACGGGGCCGGTAACGTAACTAATGTATTCACCATTGATTTTGATAGCGTTAATAAAGGGCAGTTCACCTTCACTTTGATTGAGGCGTTAGATCACCTTGATGGTGATCTTAATAACAGCCTCAACTTCAACCTGCCTGTTTACGCCGTTGATACCGATGGTGATGATTCGGTTAAACGCGATGTCATGGTAACGATACAAGATGACATTCAACAGATGCAAGATGGCACGTTAAGCATCACAGAGCCAAATACTGGCACACCAACCACTGCTACTGTTGATGTAATGCCTACACCAAGTGCTGATGGGGCGACCATTACTCAGTTTACTTTTGGTGGCGGTTCAGCGATCACCTTGGATCAAACTAACAATGGCGAGCAAGAGTTTACCTTCACTGAAGGCTCACTGTTTGTCACGCTAAGCGGTGATGTAAGGTTCGAACCAAACCGAAATCTAGATCATTCTGCGGGCGACATTGTTAAGTCGATTGTGTTTACGTCTTCTGACTTTGATAAAGATACCTTTTCATCAACAGTCACGCTTACGATTGTTGATGGCGATGGACCAACAATCAACGTTGTGCCAAGTGTCAGCTTGTCGGAAAGCTTACTTGCGGATGGTTCGACACCTAGCGGAACGCCTGTCAGTGTGACTCAGACTATCACCTCGCTAGCGAGCAGTGATGACATTGGAAAAATAGTCGTTGAAGCTGGGCTGTTCAATACCAACGGCGTGTTGAAGTCTGATGGCCTTGAATTGAGTTTACGTGAGGAGCCTGCGGGTTCTGGCGACTACATTGCGTTTACGACGGATGGTTCGGGTGGTGAGAAAATCATATTCACCCTAGATTTTGATGATACTAATCCTAGCCAGTATACCTTTACGCTGCTTGAGCGTTTGGATCACGTTGATGGCTTAGGAAGCAACGATCTGAGTTTTGATCTTTCTGTTTACGCGCAAGACACCGATGGCGATATTTCAGCGTCTAAACCGCTTTCAGTAACCATCACCGATGATGTCCAGTTAATGAAGTCTGGTGCGCTTAGCATCACTGAACCAAGCACGGGCACACCTACCACAACGACATTTGATGTGATGCCTGCGCAAAGTGCTGATGGCGCCACCATAACCAAATTTACTTATGGTAGTCAGCCTGAAGAGTCTCTGGTGCAAACCAACACTGGTGAGCAAGAGTTTGTATTTACGGAAGGTTCGTTGTTTATCACGCTTGAAGGTGATGTGCGCTTTGAGCCTAATCGAAACCTGAATCATTCTGGTGGTGATATCGTTAAGACGATTACCGTGACATCAGAAGATAAAGACGGTGATATTGTTACTTCGACCGTGACATTGACGATTTCAGATGGTGCTCCACCGGTAATTGATACTGTACCAACGGTTGCATTGGAAGAAGCGAATCTCGTGGATGGTTCATCTCCGAGCTTACCTGTGAGCCAAACTGAAACCATTGCTTTCACAGCGGGAAGTGATGATGTGAGCTATTTCCGTATTGATACCACTCAGTTCAACACGTCTGGTGATTTGAAATCGGATGGCCTAGTGGTTCAGCTTAAAGAAGATCCAGCCAACAGCGGAACCTATATTGGTTTCGTTGAGAGTGGGGGTGTTCAAACGGATATCTTTACCATCACTTTTAATAGTGTAGTGCTAGGCGAATACACCTTCACTTTGTTGGAAGAGCTCGATCATCTGCCTGTGCAAGGCAACAACGATCAAGTATTCACTCTGCCAGTGATCGCGGTCGACCAAGACAATACCGACTCTGTGATGAAACCTTTGACCGTTACTATCACCGATGATGTGCCTGTCATTACCGATACGACAGCGACCAGCACATTTGTGGTTGATGAAGATGATCTCGGCTCTGCGATTTCTCAAGCAACAGGTGCATTTGTTACCACAGAAGGTGCAGACCAAGTAGAGGTTTACGAACTGCGTAATATCTCTGCGCTTGAAGCGACATTGACCTCTGGAACTGAAGCGATTTCTATTACAGAAGTCACAGGTGCCGCCAACACAACGACCTATCAAGGTACGACGACAAGTGGAACTCCTATCTTCACGCTCGCGCTAGCGAATGACGGCTCTTATACGTTTACGTTGCTAGGTCCTCTAAACCATCCAACAAGCCCGAATTCCAATACCTTAACGATTCCATTTGATGTCGTTGCGGTTGATGGTGACGGCGATGATTCTAACCAATATGTATTGCCAATCGAGGTGCTAGACGATGCGCCAGTAATGAGTGCGCCGACGGGTGAAACGGTTGTCGATGAAGACGATCTTACTGGTATTGGTTCCGAGCAATCTGAAGACACCATTATTAATGGCCTGTTCACTGTCGATGAAGGCGCGGATGGTGTTGTGAAGTATGAACTGGTTGATGAAGATTTGGTTCTGACTGGCTTAACCTCCAACGGAGAAAGTTTAGAGTGGCTTGCTGTTTCACAAAGCGGCACAACATTTACTTACGTTGCTCAAACTGCAACGAGTAATGAAGCTGTGTTTGAGATTATTTTCGATACCTCGGATAACAGCTATCAGTTTGAATTGTTTAAACCACTTAAGCACCCTGATGGCGCGAATGAAAACGCAATTGACCTTAACTTTTCTGTTGTTGCAGAAGATTTTGATCAAGACCAATCAAACGCGATCGAGTTGAAAATCACGGTGACTGATGATGTTCCATTGGTGACAACTCAATCGATCACACGAATTGAAGGCCAGGGCTATGGTAATTCCAAAGTTGACATGTTTGCTAATGCGACGGATGTCGGCGCGGATGGCGCGGTACTGAGTCGAATTGAGGGCATTACCAGTAATGGTGCAGATATTGTTTTCCGTACAGGAAACAGCGGGCCGTACAGCAGCAGTTTCGATTTAAATAGCGGTAGTCAACAAGTACGAGTGTACGAACAAACCGACGATGGTAGTGGTGGCGTGGACACCCGTGAGCTAGGGCGTTTGCGTATCAACTCAAATGGCGAGGTTGAATTTAGAGCTAACGGCTATCTCGATCATGACGGCCTAGACACCATCGATTTTTCGATTAATGTGATTGCGACGGATGGCGATTTAGATACCTCTGAAACACCGTTAGATATAACGATTACTGATAGGGACTCTACAAGAATCGCTCTGAAAGTGACGACCTTCGAGGATGCGGGTAGAGACTCAACCATACCTTATGCAACAGGCGATGAGCCGGCTCTTGAGAATATTCAAGATAACCAAAATGGTTTGCCTAATGCGCCAGCTCAAGTTGCGCTGCAAGTTAGTCTGTATGACCAAGATAACGCTGAATCTATTGGCCAGTTGACGATTAAAAGCCCGAACGGAGGTGATAGTCATCAAGGTACTTTTTATTACTTTGATGGTGCTGACTACATTGAATTAGTGCCTGAGTCAAATGGGAGCATTATATTTGGTCCTCCTCAACTCGAACAAAGCTTTGCTCCAAATCCGAATGAGCCAAGACAAACTATTGCGACGATAGACAACTTGTTCTTTGTTCCGGACCAACACGCTAGTTCGGATGAAACTGGTGGGCGCGTTCGTTATGAGCTAGAAATTGAGAAAAATGGCAATACGGATCACACCGTTAACTCAAACTTCAGAATCGAGATTGAAGCGGTAGCGGATATTGCAACGTGGGATGACGCCAACAGTACTTATCAGTATCAAGTGAATGAAGATGAAGACAATGTTACGTTGCAGCTGAATGCTGAATCGCAAGATAACAGCAATACTGAGACGATTACCTATGAACTTGAAGCGATTCAGGGTGATGGGAAGTTTGAGTTACTTGATCAAAATGGCAATGTGTTAACGCCTGTTAATGGTGTTTATATCATCGCATCTGCTGATATTAATAGCACAGTCGTTAACCCAATCGACAACTTCTCTGGACAAATTGAGTTCAAAGCGACGGCAATTACGGAAGAGACGCTTAACCCATACGATGATTCAGCGAACGGCGGGTTAGACAAAACGACCGCTCGCTCTGTAGAGCAAAACATCATTATCGATGTGACTGCTGACGCCGACCCTGGAAAACTCAGTGTGAGCCGCATTAGGATCAACGAAGACAACATTGATGATCCTGATTATCTAGGTCCTCTTGATAATAAGGACGCATTCACGTTAGACGAAGTTATCACCATGACGGGATCCGTTGATACTGATGGATCTGAAGAACTCTTCGTTCGTATTAACAATATTACTGAAGGCGCGGTGCTTAGTAGTACTGATAGCAATGTAACCATCAACACCGTGACTATCAATGGCATCGTTTACCAAGAGATTGCTTATGCTGACTTAGCGAAAATTGAAGTTACTCCGACTAAACACAGCAATGTTGATTTTACCTTTGACGTAACCGGTGTGGTTAAAGACACTGCGAACCTCTCTACTGGTGCACAAGTTGATGAAGAAATCCTAGAAACTAAAACGGTTAACGTTGAGGTTAAAGGGGTTGCAGATATTCCTTATGGCGGTACAAACGGTACGGCTTGGACAGCAATCACCGATGGCACAACACCTGGTGTTCAAACCACGATCCAAGAGAGCCAGAATGGAGACAGCTACGCCGAGCTTGATTTCACCGTGTTGTCGGGAGAGAGAAGACCTGATCCTGCAGCAGTAGATCAAACCCCATTACCTGACGATGGTTCAGAATCCATAACCGTTATCCTCTCGGGTATTCCTGATGGCGTTATTCTGGAAGACGGTGACGGTACCATTATTGACCTTAACTTTGTCGGTTACGAAACCGGTCCGGGTGGTAGCCCCGATCTTTCTAAACCTATCTACGAAGCGAACATCACTGACGCAGGTAAAACCTCAGGAATCCGCATCAGACCTGTCGATTCTTCAACTGAGAATATTCATATTCAGGGTAAAGTGATCGTGACTGAGAATGACGGTCATACGCTTACGTTTGACCAAGAAGTGCGCGTGCTTGTTATACCTAGAATCGACACATCAGCAACTTATGTCAATACGACTAACGGTGATGAAGATACGGCTATCAACATTGATTGGCACCCCGAAGGTGCAGACTATATTGATTCTGATGAGCATTTCACTTCTATTGTGATCAGTGCCATTCCGACAGATGTTGAAAGTGTTGTGGTTAATGGCGATGTAACTTGGGTTTACGATGCTTCAGCAGGCACTTTAACCATTACGCCGAAGAGTGGACAGACGGCAGAAGAGTTTACTCAAATTGCACTGAACAATAATTTTATTCAGATCACACCTGAACAAGACTCGAGCACCGACTTTACGCTTAATACGGTTGTCATGATCGAAGAGCGAGATCATGAGTATGTTGATGCGACTGATCTTGGTCAGGGCATCGCTACCGCGACAATCACGGGCTCGATTGATGTTATCGTACGTCCAGTCGTTGAGCCGAAAGACGCTAGCAACAAGCTTATCGTCGATGATGTGCTGGGTACTGGAGCACTAGCAACCGTAGTTGCTGATGCAAACACTGGCGTGCTTAAGTTCACTACCAATAGCGATAATACATCGGTTACGGATGAGTTCGTCATTCGATATCAAGAAACAGATGCTTCGTCCGTTATCGAAGAAGTGGATCAGTTAGTTATTCAATTAACAAATGTGGACGACTCGGCTCTATCAGATGCTGTACTCAATCAACTGCTCGTTATTGGCGCTGCTTATGAAGGCAATGGGCGCTGGGTTGTAACGAATGAAGACATATTTAGCATCAGTGCACCGAACGGCCTTGTTCTTCCTTCAGTAAACAGCGGGGCTGGAGGGTTCAATGACATCAAGATGGACATCTTTAGTACGGTGATAGACCGAGGTGATGGTGCTGAGGTTGAGTCATCTACGGCCGCTCGTAGGGACGGAGAAGTCACTCTGTCATTCCCTCAAGTGGTGGCTGGGAGTACTAAGGTTGCAGCCGATATTGATATAACACCAGACAGTGTTGTTGATGCGATTGAGGACACCCAGTTAGATCTAGGTACGGCATTGAATGGTTTAATTACTTTCTCGGGCGAAGATGACTCAACTGATCAAGTGACCATCATTATTGATGACAGTGTGACCATTAATCCAGGAGCGGTGAACGAAGTCACCTTCCCAATTAGTTTATCGGGAAGCAGCGACCTAGACTTTGTTAATGGCAAATATGTATTCCAGACTACCGTCGATCAAGGGGTCTCGACCGACCTCTCTGGACTACTGCTTAACTTACCAGCCGACTACTCCGGCGACTTTAGGTTGCCGTTGACGATAGTAACTAAAGACGTATTGTCGGGGGATGAGAAAACTCTAGTGACAGAAGTAGTCATTAAAGTTGCTCCTGATGTTGAAGGTAACCCAGATATTGACGTTACTGTCGTTGGTTCGCTTGACGATTCGTTTAACCCTGTCGATACCGACGGTCAAGCAGGGCAAGATCCAGTCGGCTACGAAGATACCTATATCCAACTTGATTTCAGCTCGACCATTGATGACCAAGTAAGCGGAGTTGAAGGTGGTGACGAAAAATTCACCTCTATCACACTGACGTTAAATGACACGAGTGTTGGGGCTTTCTATACCAGCGCAGGGGTATCTCTTGGCACATCGGTGACCTTTAATGAAGCTGAGATTAATGCAGGCGCGTTGGATAATGTACTATTCCGACCGGCGTTAAATTACCCAACAGATAATGACGTAAATCAGGTGCAAGTGAATGTCAGCGGGACGATTACCGATACTGCTACATACAATGATGCAGCTTCGCCAACTGGCAGCGCGACTGATACCGATACTTTCTCTACCAATGTCAGTTTTGAAGTCGTTCCTGTGGTGGATGACGTGTCTGTCACTGGCCCGGGTAGCGATCCTGATGTTATCGAGATTACGGGTACTGAGGACCAGCTGATTTCTTTGTCGGGCACAGGGCCTGTATCGATTGCACTGACTGACCTTGATGGCTCAGAACAGTTTGTGTCGATTAAGTTTACAGATGTACCTGATGGCTTCCAGATGCGTGCAGACGCTGGTTCGGCATACACGGTGAAGAATAATGGTGGTGGTGAGTGGAGTGTTCAACTACCTCAAGCATCAGGGTTATCGTTCGACTTGAGTGAGATTTCGATTTTACCGCCTAAGGACTTCAGTGGTACGGCTGAATTTGGTGTTGCCGTATTTACGCAAGAGTCCTTATTAGGTGTGCCTACCGCAGCCTCAAATCTGCCAAGCTTTAAACTGCACGTGGTACCAGCAGGTGATGATGTCGATACTAACCCAACAGATTCTGTGACAGGTAACGAAGGTCAAAACATTGATATCGAAATCAATGCGACAATTTTGGATAAAGAGCTATCTGCAACGGGCAGCGGTACTTATACCGAGAATGCGCCAGAGACACTTCGAGTCGAAGTTGCTGGTGTGCCTCAAGATGCCTCTATCTACTACCCAGACGGCACGACCTTGGCTAGTTATGATCCAGTTACGAAGATCTGGACACTGGATGTTGCTGCGCAGTCACTTGATAAGATCGTATTCAATTCAGGTGAACACAATAGCGATACGGGTAATGTATTAGGCATTAATGGCCCGCTGCAGATTACCGTTCGCTCTGTGGATACTGACGCTGATAACACCGAATATTTGGGGACGCCAACCAGCTTCGATGTTGATCTGGTGATTGATCCTATTAACGATCAACCGATCTTTGTGAACGTAACGAATATTGAAACATCGGAAGACATTAGTGTTGCTATCGACAACTTTAGTATCTACGACGTTGATGCTAACTTTGATAATCCAGACGCTCCGTATGTTCTTACGTTGCAAGTCGATCAAACACTTCCGGGAGCGCAAGGTGTGTTTGAGTTTACGAGCTCACCTGACGTGACGTTTGTATTGCAACCTGGTGGCTCATTGGTGATTACCGGTAAAGAAGCCGACATCAATACCGCATTGACTAATGGAGCCGTGACTTTCAAACCAGACCCAGACCAGAACTATCTCAACCAGAGTGGTTTAGTCACGATCAATGCAACACTCGATGACGGCGGTAATAATGGCTTGATTGACGCGGGTGATCCGAATACGGCTCAAACTAATCAAACTACGTTCACCATTAAGGTGACGGAAGTGAACGATGCGCCTGTCGCGACAGATGTTGATTTAGGTTCGATTGCCGAGGAAGGCCAGCTTGTTATTGTTGAAGGGGATTTAATTGCAGCAAGCTCTGACCCAGAAAACCACAACTTAACAGTAACTGGTGTAACTCTGACTCAGGGACAAGGCCAACTAACCCGCTTTGAAAATGCAGGTGGCGCCGATGACGCGGCGATTACCGGACCATTCTGGCTATTTGTAGCGGACAACGACTTTAACGGTGACGTTAAATTCAATTACTCAATTACTGATGACGGTACAACTAATGGCGCGGATGACTTCCTAACCGACAGTGCTGAAATTAGTCTTGAAGTAACGGAAGTGAATGACGCTCCTGTAGCAACGGACATCGACTTAGGCAACATCCTTGAAGAAGGTCAGTTGATCATCAAAGAGGGCGATTTAATTGCTGCGACGAGCGATCCGGAAAACGACACGATTACCGTGACTAATCTGGCGCTCGATGAAGGCCAAGGTCAACTACAACGCTTCGAGAACGTAGGTGGTGCTGATGATGCTACGATCACTGGCCCATACTGGGTATTTACGGCAGCTGATGAATACAACGGCAACGTTAAGTTTACCTATACCGTAGAGGATGATGGTACAACCAACGGCGCTAATGACTTCCTAACGGATACAGCGGAGATCACCGCGATTGTCGATGGAGTGAACGATACACCGGTCGTTAATGGTGACAGTGTCACTACGGTTATTGACGAGGATGCTGGTCAACTGTTGAGTGGTATCAATGTCAGTGACCCTGATTATGTAGATACATTTTCTGATGATCTGATGACCGTCACGCTGACGGTGGATTACGGTACATTGAATGTATCACTTCCAGCAGTGACGACGGTTGTTGTTAACGGCAACAACACGGGTTCAGTCATCTTAGTGGGGACATTGAGTGACCTGAATGCGTTGATTGATACGCCAACCAGTCCAAATGGTGTTTTCCTTGATGCGAGCCTGTCTCCAACCAATAGCATTGGATTAGAAGTTGTTGCCAAAGACAGCGGCAACCCTTCAGGTATTGCGATAGAGACAGCACCTGTGGTTTACAACATCGCGGTGACGCCAGTGGCGAATGCACCAACCCTGTCTATCGATAGTGCGACTAACTACGTGAGAAACATTACTGCGAGTCAGTCTGTGAGTGCGAGTGGCATTCCTTTAGTTGGGATTATCGCAGCCTTAACGGACATTACAGAAGAGCTAACGCTGCATATCAGTGATGTACCTGCTGGCGCTCAAATCACCAGTGCTGCGGGTTCTGTGACGGATCTTGGCGGTGGTGTTTGGGTAGCAACGGCAGATGCAATTGAAAGCTTGCAAGCGGTTGGGCTTTCTCAAACTCCAGGTAACTACACACTGAAAGTCGAGGCGGTTTCTGAAGAGACTGACAACAACGATACAGCAACCTCTGCATCGATTGACCTTAACTTGAACATTGTGTCTAACGCAGTTGATATTAACTTGGCTTCGGAAACCGATGATGTTCAGTTACTGGCTGGTGCTAATGCGACTGACTTAACGGGTGGTTCAGGGAATGATCGACTTGAAGGTGGCGCAGGTGACGATACGCTTGTTGGCGGTGACGGTAACGACACCCTGATTGGCGGCGGAGGCTCAGACATTCTGACTGGTGGTGATGGTATGGACTCGTTCGTATGGCTTAACATCGAAGATGGTGTTGAAGATACGATTACCGACTTTGATTTGTCGGAAGGGGACAGCATTGACTTGAGAGAAGTGTTGCCGGAGCTTAAAAATACATCTCCAGACATGACCGCGTTGCTACAACAAATAGACGCGAAAGTGGACGGGGATGATATTGAGCTTACGATCAACCCGGATGGCTTAGGTACTACGGAACAGGTGATTGTGGTTGAAGACCTTGCGCCACAGCTAACCTTAAGTAGCACCATGCCTTCGGACATTCTGGATGCATTGGTACAGCAGAATGTGATAACTCACGGTTAAAGCGAACCATTGAACCATAACGAAAGAGGCCAACATTGCTGGCCTCTTTTTTGTTACGGTATAAATTGAAAAGAGTTACTTAAGGGAGTTGTGGATCAGGAACTCTTCTTCAACACCTTTCAATTTCATCTCATCCATAATGAAGTTCACCGTGTTCAACAAACGTTGTTCACCTTTAGGAATCAGATAGCCGAACTGACTGTTGGTGAATGGAGTTTCGCAGCGTGCCGCTTCAAGACGTTCATCAGTTACTTGATAGAATAGACCTTCAGGGGTTTCTGTTACCATCACATCAACTTTGCCTTCTGCTACTGCTTTCGGTACGTCGAGATTGTTCTCGTAGCGTGTGAAGCTTGCATTCTGCAAGTTCGCGTCGGCAAAGATCTCGTTAGTACCGCCAATGTTCACGCCCACACGAACAGAAGAGAGGTTCACTTTCTCAATGCTGTCGTACTGTTCTGCGGTGCCTTTTGCAACCAAGAAACACTTACCAAAGGTCATGTAGCCTTGAGTTTGTTCCGCGTTTAACTGACGCTGCATTTTACGTGTAATGCCGCCCATTGCGATGTCGTACTTATCGTCGTCTAGATCGGCCAGTAGATCTTTCCATGTGGTACGAACAATCTTCAATTCAACGCCTAATTGTTCCGCGATGTGCTGTGCAACGTCGATATCGTAGCCAGAGTAGCTTTTACCATCGAAGTAAGAGAAAGGCTTGTAGTCACCTGTGGTGCCCACACGCAGAGTACCTGATTTTTGAATGTCTTCTAGCTGGTCAGCGTGTGCGACACCAGAAAGTGCCAGAGCAATGGAAGCAAGTAATAGTGATGTTTTTTTCATTGTAATTGTCTGTTGTGTTTGTGTTGTCATTTAAAGTAACAGAAACAATCCGAGAAAGAGATCAAACCATTGGAAAGGTTGGAAAAGAAGATGAAACGAGGGCAGGAGATAGGTATTTCTACGCTTTATGCGCATTAATCGAGATGCGTTTCATATTCCGTTTTGATAAACCGAAGACAAACAAAAAGCCCATGTTATCGAATAACATGGGCTTCATTTTGGTTTAACTTGTTAGCTGCTTATTTAGCTGTTTAGCTGTTTAGCTGTTTAGCTATTTGGCAACTGACTCGTTGTTCATCTTAGCCGGAGCTTTAGATGCGTTAACCAGTAGGATACCAACGGTTAGTACCATCGAACCACATAGTAGGAACAACAAGCGTCCTGTTGGTTCGTTTGGAATCAGAGCCATTGCTAGGATACCGAAACCTGCTGTGCTGATAAGCTTACCAAGCATTGAACGCTGTTTAGTATCTAGGTTTTGTTGCTCTTCACCTTCCGCTACAAGCGGCGTGTTCCAGTTAGTGAATAGTTGGTCAACTTCTTTCTCACGCTCTGGCGATAGGCCTTTGTAGAAGCGAGAAGTCATGATGAAGTAACCACCTGTGAACACTACGTGAGCAGCTAAGCTAAGACCTACTTTCAAGTCGCTCCATTCACGGCCTGTAAGCGCTGTTTCTAGACCAAATAGGTTCTCGATGTCTTCTGCTTGCAGAGAGATACCGAAGATGTAAGAAACGAAACCACCAACCACTAGAGTAGACCAACCAGCCCAGTCAGGTGTCTTACGAATCCACATACCTAGTAGGACAGGGATAAGCATTGGGAAGCCAATCAACGCACCTACGTTCATTACGATATCGAACAAGCTTAAGTGACGCAGAGAGTTAATGAATAGACCAATCGCAATGATGAAAATACCCATCATGATAGTCGTTATCTTACTTACAATAACCAGCTCTTTCTGAGTCGCATTTTTACGAAGAATCGGGCTGTAGAAGTTCATTACAAAGATACCAGCGTTACGGTTCAAACCTGAATCCATAGAAGACATCGTTGCAGCGAACATTGCTGACATAAGAAGACCAACCATACCTGCTGGCATTACGTTTTGTACGAATGCTAGGTAAGCAGCATCACCGGCTTTGTCGCCCATTGATGTGTATTGCTCAGCGAACTCAGGCATGAATGCACTTACGTACCAAGGTGGTAGGAACCAAATTAGTGGACCAACAACCATAAGGATACATGCTAGGCCCGCCGCTTTACGTGCGTTTTCACTGTCTTTTGCACATAGGTAACGGTAAGCGTTGATGCTGTTGTTCATTACACCGAACTGCTTCACGAAGATGAATACAACCCAAAGGATGAAGACGCTCATGTAGTTTAGGTTGTTACCTAACATGAAGTCACCGTCGAAGTTAGCAACGATGTTAGTTAAGCCGCCACCGTGGAAGTAAGCTGCTACCGCACAAGTGATTGTCACGGCCATGATTACAAGCATTTGCATGAAGTCAGAAGCAACAACCGCCCAAGAGCCGCCCGTTACTGCCATCAATACTAGAACCATACCCGTTACCACAATGGTAGCTTCCATTGGGATATTGAATACCGCTGCTACAAAGATAGCTAGACCGTTTAGCCAGATACCTGCAGAGATAAGGCTATCCGGCATACCTGCCCATGTGAAGAACTGTTCAGACGTTTTACCAAAGCGCTGACGAATAGCTTCGATCGCCGTTACCACACGAAGTTGGCGGAACTTTGGAGCGAAGTACATATAGTTCATGAAGTAGCCAAAAGCATTGGCTAAGAATAGGATTACAATAACGAAACCGTCATTGAACGCGCGTCCTGCGGCACCTGTAAACGTCCATGCTGAAAACTGTGTCATGAAGGCAGTTGCACCAACCATCCACCACAACATTTTGCCGCCCCCTCTGAAGTAATCACTTGTAGAGGTGGTGAACTTACGGAACATCCAACCAATCGCGATTAAAAAGAAGAAGTAGGCGAGAACAACAAAAGTATCAATAGTCATCTTTTCAGCCTTTTAAATATCATAATTAACTGGGCTTAGATTAACGCGTCCCAAGGTTTATTTGTACTACAATATGTCTTTAGTATGATCTAGGTCGCATTGATTTTTCTAGTGCCAATGTGTGATCGTGTAAGTATTTGTTTTAATTGAATTTAAATGTGAGTGTATTTTGTTTGAGATCTAAAATAAATTGAGGGGTAAATGTTTATATGTATTACAATATAAACAAGGGCGCTTACTTTGCCGTATCTATAAGATTTTAATTATAACCGTAACAAATGTGCTACAAATCGATGTGTTGTGCGACGACATTCACGTTAATTTGGAACTCTATACTGAAAATTTTTGTATTGAGATTTCAAGTGTAGCTCATTGTTTTCACTTCGCTATTTTCTGTTTATCTGCGGCCATGAAGCCTTTCTATGCTATTTATTCATCATAGAGGTGCGTATTTGGAATTTTTGTCACTGAGTGGGCGTTAAACTGGACGACGGGACACTCTTTCGGCTCACTTTGTCTATTGTGGTCTTCAGTGCATGCTATGAGAAATGTTTGACGACGTATTGAAAAGGAATATTGTCGGATAAAGGGATGGATAAGGAGCTGGATAAGCGGTAGGGAGCACCAGTAACGCTTCGCTAGATGCATACTGAGGTCGCTTGAAAGCCTTACATTACTCGTTCTTGCCCGTCTTAGTCGTGGAGCTGTACGAGGCCATAGGGAGAAAGGCGATAGGGTGTGGGGGAAACACAACGTTGATTTAGCGTGTTTACGGTTAGTCAGCGCAATAAACGCCAGATAACAAAAAGCCCCACCGAGGTGAGGCTTCATCACTCAATCTAAAATAGATTAAGCGTTAACGTGATCAACTGCGTCACGAACAAGCTTGCCTAGTTCTTCCCACTTACCTTCGTCGATAAGGTTAGTTGGAACCATCCAAGTACCGCCACACGCAAGTACAGAAGGGATCGATAGGTATTCATCAACATTCTTCAAGCTTACGCCACCAGTAGGCATAAATTTAACAGGGTAAACCGCTGTTAGTGCTTTAAGCATACCAGTACCGCCAGAAGGTTCAGCAGGGAAGAACTTCAACGTGCGAAGGCCCATTTCCATTGCTTGTTCCACTAGGCTTGGGTTGTTAACACCCGGTACGATTGCAACGCCTTTATCGATACAGTATTGAACAGTGCGCGGGTTGAAACCTGGGCTTACGATGAAATCAACGCCAGCTTCGATAGATGCGTCAACTTGCTCGTTAGTCAGTACAGTACCTGAACCAATTAGCATGTCTGGGAATTCTTTACGCATGATGCGAATCGCTTCGATTGCACATTCTGTACGTAGCGTGATTTCTGCACATGGCATGCCGTTTTCAACAAGTGCTTTACCTAGAGGGATAGCGTCTTCAGCACGGTTGATAGCGATTACAGGAATTACTTTTAGGTTTGCTAGTTGTTCATTTAATGTAGTCATGAATTCTTTCTCACGTTAAATGTGGGCTTGCTTTCAACTAAGCAAACCCTTGATTAATAGTTAAAGTGCGTAATTATAGAGACAGATCAGGCGTCGCTTCTAGAGGAATGATAGCACCTGGATGCTGAATCACAGTCCCTGCCACAATATGACCTGCTAACGCTGCATCACGTGCATTGCCACCGCTTAAGCGCTTAGCTAGGAAGCCCGCGCTGAACGAGTCGCCAGCCGCTGTAGTATCAACAATGTTGTCTACTGGGTTTGGAGCAACGTACTGAGCGCTTTGGCTTTCAACTACTAAGCAGTCTTTAGCACCACGTTTAATGATGATCTCTTTCACACCAGATTCAGACGTACGTGCAATACACTGTTCAATGCTTTCGTCGCCGTACAACTCTTGCTCGTCATCGAACGTCAGTAGAGCCGTGTCAGTGTACTTAAGCATCTTCAAGTACCAAGAAATCGCTTCTTGTTGACTTTCCCAAAGTTTTGGACGGAAGTTATTGTCGAAGAATACTTGGCCGCCTTGCGCTTTAAATTTGTCTAAGAAGTTGAATAGCTGCGTGCGTCCATTCTCTGTCAAGATAGCAAGCGTAATACCACTTAGGTAAACCGCATCAAAAGAGAATAACTTATCAAGTAGAGCAGGCGTGTCTTCCTGGTCAAACATGAACTTTGCTGCAGCATCATTACGCCAGTAGTGGAAACTGCGTTCACCAGTTTCATCGGTCTCGATGTAGTAAAGCCCTGGTTGTTTGTGATCAAGCTGAGCAATTAAGCTAGTGTCGATACCTTCCGCTTGCCACTTTTCTAACATGTCGGTACTGAATGGGTCAGTGCCTAGCGCTGTTACGTAGCTCGTGTTGATATCTTGCTCTTTTGTTAAGCGAGACAAGTAAAGTGCAGTATTTAGTGTATCGCCACCGAAACTTTGCTTAAGCCCGTCTTGTTTCTTTTGTAGCTCAACCATGCACTCGCCAATGACCGCGATGTTTAATGATTTCATATGCTTACCTTAGCAACTGAGGTTGCGCTAGTTATTATTTTAGGAAATCTTCACGCGCAGGGTTGAAGATATCAAGAAGGATGCTGTCTTGCTCTAGTGCAACGGCACCGTGCATCATGTGTTTACGAGCGAAGTAAGCATCACCTTCTTTAAGGACTTTCTTTTCGCCTTCAATCTCAGCTTCGAAGCTGCCACGAACTACGTAACCGATTTGGTCATGGATTTCGTGAGTATGAGGGTGGCCAATCGCGCCCTTATCAAAACATAGGTGTACTGCCATTAGATCGTCAGTGTAAGCAACGATTTTACGCTTAATGCCGCCACCAAGTTCTTCCCATGGGTTTTCATCTAGGATAAAGAAAGAGTTCATTGTGTATCTCCTAATCTGTTTAAATCTTTTAAGTGTTACTTAACTTGCATCCATCATAAGGGAATGAGCTCAATTGTAATACAATATATCTAAATTTGTGTGATATTGATCAAGCGATACTTCATATAGCGTAAATAAATCAACAACTTAATAAATGGCTGATATTTACCATTAGTCAGCTACATCAATGACTTATGACTAATAGTGTGACTCTACTCATCATTTGGCGACGAATAGGTATAATTAAAGCTCATATTGTATTACTTTATATGGAGTTTGAAAATTTAATCAAAGTTTAAGCAGATAAACTCTTTATTGAGGGTGACAAAGAATATGACGACTAAACCAGTATTGTTGACTGAAGCAGAAATCGAGCAGCTTCATCTTGAAGTGGGCCGTTCTAGTTTAATGGGCAAAACCATTGCAGCGAACGCGAAAGATCTAGAAGCATTCATGCGTTTACCTATTGATGTCCCAGGTCATGGTGAGGCTGGTGGTTACGAACATAACCGCCATAAGCAAAATTACACGTACATGAATCTAGCTGGTCGCATGTTCTTGATCACTAAAGAGCAAAAGTACGCGGACTTTGTTACAGAATTACTAGAAGAGTACGCAGACAAATACCTAACGTTTGATTACCACGTACAGAAAAACACTAACCCTACAGGTCGTTTGTTCCACCAAATCCTGAACGAACACTGCTGGTTAATGTTCTCAAGCTTAGCTTACTCTTGTGTTGCTTCAACCCTGACACAAGAACAACGCGACAATATTGAGTCTCGTATTTTCGAACCAATGCTAGAAATGTTCACAGTTAAATACGCACACGACTTCGACCGAATTCACAACCACGGTATTTGGGCTGTAGCCGCTGTCGGTATTTGTGGTCTTGCTCTTGGCAAGCGTGAGTACCTTGAAATGTCAGTGTACGGCATTGACCGTAACGACACTGGCGGCTTCCTAGCGCAAGTTTCTCAGCTGTTTGCACCGTCTGGCTACTACATGGAAGGTCCTTACTACCACCGTTACGCGATTCGCCCAACTTGTGTATTCGCGGAAGTGATCCACCGTCATATGCCTGAAGTGGATATCTACAACTACAAAGGCGGCGTGATTGGTAACACAGTACAAGCGATGCTGGCGACGGCTTACCCGAACGGTGAGTTCCCGGCTCTGAATGATGCTTCTCGTACTATGGGTATTACAGACATGGGTGTTCAGGTTGCAGTAAGTGTTTACAGCAAGCATTACTCTTCTGAAAACGGCGTAGACCAAAACATTCTTGGTATGGCGAAGATTCAAGACGCGGTATGGATGCATCCATGTGGTCTTGAGCTATCTAAAGCCTACGAAGCAGCTTCTGCTGAGAAAGAAATCGGCATGCCTTTCTGGCCAAGTGTTGAATTGAACGAAGGCCCTCAAGGTCACAACGGCGCGCAAGGCTTTATCCGTATGCAGGATAAGAAAGGCGACGTTTCTCAACTTGTTATGAACTACGGCCAACACGGCATGGGTCACGGTAACTTTGATACGCTGGGTATTTCTTTCTTCAACCGTGGTCAAGAAGTACTGCGTGAATACGGCTTCTGTCGTTGGGTGAACGTTGAGCCTAAATTCGGCGGCCGTTACCTAGACGAAAACAAATCTTACGCTCGTCAAACAATTGCACATAACGCAGTAACGATTGATGAAAAATGTCAGAACAACTTTGACGTTGAACGTGCAGATGCAGTACACGGCTTGCCACACTTCTTCAAAGTAGAAGACGAGCAAATCAATGGCATGAGCGCATTTGCTAACGATCATTACGAAGGTTTTGACATGCAACGCAGCGTGTTCATGCTAAACCTTGAAGAATTAGAATCTCCGCTACTATTAGATCTTTACCGTTTAGATTCTCAGAAAGGCGGTGAAGGTGAGCATCAGTACGACTACTCACACCAATATCAAGGTCAGATTGTTCGCACTAGCTTTGAATACCAAGCAAACAAAGAGCTGAACACGCTAGGTGAAGACTTCGGTTACCAACACCTATGGAACGTGGCAAGCGGTGAAGTGAAGGGCACAGCACTGGTAAGCTGGCTACAGAACAACACCTACTACACGTGGCTAGGTGCAACGTCTAACGACAATGCTGAAGTTATCTTTACTCGCACTGGCGCTAACGACCCAAGCTTCAACTTACGTTCTGAGCCTGCGTTCATTCTACGCAGCAAAGGTGAAACAACACTGTTTGCTTCTGTTGTTGAAACGCACGGTTACTTCAACGAAGAATTCGAGCAATCAGTTAATGCACGTGGTGTTGTGAAAGACATCAAAGTAGTGGCTCACACCAATATCGGTTCGGTAGTTGAGATCACCACAGAGAAATCAAACGTGACAGTGATGATCAGCAACCAACTTGGCGCGACTGACAGCACTGAACACAAAGTAGAGCTGAACGGCAAAGTATACAGCTGGACAGGCTTCTACTCAGTAGAAACAACTTTAAACCCAGAATTAGCAAGCAGAGCAGAGCAGGGGAAATAATAATGAGCTATCAACCACTTTTACTTAACTTTGATGAAGCAGCAGAGCTTCGTAAAGAACTTGGCAAGGATAGCCTTTTAGGTAACGCACTGACTCGCGACATTAAGCAAACTGACGCTTACATGGCGGAAGTTGGCATTGAAGTACCTGGTCACGGTGAAGGCGGCGGTTACGAGCACAACCGTCACAAGCAAAACTACATCCATATGGATCTAGCGGGCCGTTTGTTCCTTATCACTGAGGAAACTAAGTACCGTGATTACATCGTTGATATGCTAACAGCGTACGCGACGGTATACCCAACACTTGAAAGCAACGTGAGCCGTGACTCTAACCCTCCGGGTAAGCTGTTCCACCAAACGTTGAACGAGAATATGTGGATGCTTTACGCTTCTTGTGCGTACAGTTGTATTTACCACACCATCTCTGAAGAGCAAAAGCGTCTGATCGAAGACGATCTTCTTAAGCAAATGATCGAAATGTTCGTTGTGACTTACGCACACGACTTCGATATCGTACACAACCACGGCTTATGGGCAGTGGCAGCGGTAGGTATCTGTGGTTACGCAATCAACGATCAAGAGTCTGTAGACAAAGCGCTTTACGGCCTGAAACTAGACAAAGTAAGCGGCGGTTTCTTAGCGCAACTTGACCAACTGTTTTCGCCAGACGGCTACTACATGGAAGGTCCTTACTACCACCGTTTCTCGCTACGTCCAATCTACCTGTTCGCTGAAGCAATTGAACGTCGTCAGCCTGAAGTTGGTATCTATGAATTCAACGATTCAGTGATTAAGACAACGTCGTACTCTGTATTCAAAACCGCATTCCCAGACGGTACATTGCCAGCTCTAAATGATTCATCGAAGACGATCTCTATCAACGATGAAGGCGTGATCATGGCGACGTCTGTGTGTTACCACCGTTACGAGCAGACTGAAACTCTGCTTGGTATGGCTGATCACCAAAAAAATGTTTGGGTTCATGCTTCTGGTAAAACACTGTCTGACGCGGTTGATGCAGCAGCCGACATCAAAGCATTTAACTGGGGTAGCCTGTTTGTAACGGACGGCCCTGAAGGCGAGAAAGGCGGCGTTAGCATTCTTCGTCACCGTGATGAGAAAGACGGCGACCCTAAGACCGCAGATACAATGGCGTTGATCTGGTTTGGTCAGCACGGTTCAGACCACCAGTACCACTCTGCGCTAGACCACGGTCACTACGATGGCTTACACCTAAGCGTATTCAACCGTGGCCACGAAGTGCTGCACGATTACGGCTTCGGTCGTTGGGTAAACGTGGAGCCTAAGTTTGGCGGTCGTTACATCCCAGAGAACAAGTCTTACTGTAAGCAGACGGTTGCTCACAACACAGTAACGGTTGATCAGAAAACGCAGAACAACTTCAACACAGCACTGGCTGAGTCTAAGTTTGGTCAGAAGCACTTCTTCGTAGCGGACGACCAGTCTCTACAAGGCATGAGCGGCACTATTTCTGAGTACTACACTGGCGTAGACATGCAACGCAGCGTGATTCTTGCTGAACTTCCTGAGTTCGAAAAACCGCTAGTGATTGATGTGTACCGCATCGAAGCTGACGCTGAGCACCAGTATGACCTACCAGTTCACCACTCTGGCCAGATCATCCGTACTGACTTTGATTACAACATGGAAAAAACGCTTAAGCCGCTAGGTGAAGATAACGGTTACCAACATCTATGGAACGTGGCTTCAGGCAAAGTAAACGAAGAAGGTTCTTTAGTAAGCTGGCTACATGACAGCAGCTACTACAGCCTAGTAACTAGCGCGAATGCGGGCAGCGAAGTGATTTTTGCTCGCACTGGTGCTAACGATCCAGACTTCAACCTTAAGAGTGAGCCTGCGTTCATCTTACGTCAGTCTGGTCAAAACCACGTGTTTGCTTCTGTACTAGAAACGCATGGTTACTTTAACGAGTCTATCGAAGCCTCTGTAGGCGCTCGTGGTCTGGTTAAATCA
Source organism: Vibrio sp. 10N.222.49.C12 (assembly GCF_041475025.1). Lineage (NCBI taxonomy): Bacteria > Pseudomonadati > Pseudomonadota > Gammaproteobacteria > Vibrionales > Vibrionaceae > Vibrio > Vibrio sp. 10N.222.49.C12. Next base: position 28,377 of record NZ_JBFRVF010000051.1, read on the forward strand.
GTGTCTGTTGTTGGCCATAACAGTGTCGGGACTGTTGTTCGCATTCAGACTACTTCTGGTAACACTTACCACTACGGTATCTCAAACCAAGCTGAAGACACGCAGCAAGCAACTCACACTGTTGAGTTTGCTGGTGAGACATACTCGTGGGAAGGATCATTTGCTCAACTGTAAATGATCAACACACATACCATTTAACGATGGTGTGTACTGATGTGGTGCTTTGCGGGAACGAAGCATCACATTGAATTCAGTCGTGATTGCAAAATCGTTCGTTGATACCAACAACGACTGAATACATCGGGAATAAGTCAAACCGAGTAACTCACTGCGAGTTACTCGGTTTTTTTATGCGTGTAGGAAACAGAATAGAACGTTTCAACAAACGAAAAGCCTACTCAGTGAGTAGGCTTTGATCTTAGCTAACCGTCTATTTGACGTTGTTTTTATTATTTAGATAAGGGCTTTTCTTGCTTTGGCTGCCACCCATTCGGAGAAGATGACCGTCACTAGAATCGCACAGAAAATCACAGTCACTTGAGGCCATGCCAGCATTGCCATCGACTCTTGCAGTTTTAAGCTGATACCGCCAGCGCCGAGCAAGCCTAAAACTGTAGACTCACGAATATTGATATCCCAACGGAACAAGCTCGTGCCGATGAAGCTTGGCATCACCTGAGGAAGAATGCCGTAGTTCAATACTTGCAGCGGAGAAGCTCCGGTCGATTGGATTGCTGACATCTGTGTTGCGTTCACTTCTTCAATCGCTTCGTACATTAACTTCGCCACGAAGCCAATTGAACGTAGCGCTATCGCAATGATACCGGCTAACAAGCCTGGGCCGATGATTGCTACCAATAACAATGCCCAAATTAACGAGTTAATTGAACGACTTGCCGCGATGATGAACAGCGCGATAGGTCTGATAAACGTCATGCTTGGCGTTGTATTACGTGCAGCTAAGAACGCTACTGGAAACGCGAGTACGATCCCTCACAGTGTGCCAAGTGTCGCGATGTTAATGGTGTCCCACAACGGGCTCCAAAGTGAATCTAAGTAGCTCCATCTCGGCGGCCACATACGTGAAGATATATCAGCAAGTTGATTCGGTGAGTCAGTCACAAAGTACCAAATCGTATCTTTGTTCATGACTTGCCATGCGAATACTGTCAAAGCAACAAAGCAAAGCCAGCCTAGCCAAAGCATGAGGCTCTGTTTACTGTCGTAACGCTGCCATTGGGTACGATTGATGGCGCTTGTCGGTGTTTCATTTAGCGTGCTCATTGGTCGTTCCTTACTGCACATGCTTACGGATGATGGTTGAAAGGTATTCACACAACATCACAATCACGATAATAATCAATAGAATAGCGGCTGCTGCGCTGTATTCGTAACGGTCCATTGCTGTGTTTAACGTTGCGCCGATACCACCTGCGCCAACAATGCCAATCACGGCTGACTCACGAAAGTTGATGTCGAGTCGGTACATCGAAAGTCCGATGAAGCGCGGCATTACCTGCGCTTGAATCGCGTAATTGACCTGTTGTAACCAACTCGCGCCCGTTGCGCGCATTGCGGTGAGTGGTGCTGGGTCAATGGCTTCAATTTCATCAGCAAACAGTTTTGCGAGAAAGCCGATGGTGGCGAAGGTGAGCGTGACAAAGCCCGCAAACGTACCAAAGCCAAATAGAGCAACACACAGAATCGCTACGATGATTTCTTGTAAGCTACGCGCAACCGAAATAAACGCACGACAGAATAAGTAAACAGGCGTAGGGGCAAGGTTTTTCGCTGCGCCTAATCCGAATGGGATTGAAAGAAGGACACCCGCCACGGTCGATGTCAGGGTCATGGTTAAACTTTCAATCAAACCTTGTGAGATGTTGTTCCATCGGCCACCAAAATCTGGGTTCATGAAAGCCAAAATGAACTGCCAGCCGCGTTCGCTGCCTTCGTAAATTCGAGTCCAGTTGACGTGTACCGATTGAGTCGCAAGGTACAAGTAAACCGCGACAATGATGATTAAGCTCCAGCGTAACCATGGGCTAGAAATCAGTGGCGGATTTGTCCACTGTGTCGGGTATTGTTTGGAATTCTGTTTTCCTGACTTTAAGTGTTGTTGTGCTGACTTTAAATGCTGCTGAACTTGATTTGGATATGGTTGAGTCATATTGTTGCCTCAGACAGGCGAGGACTTGTGATGATGAGGTCATCGGCCTCTTCTTCTGCTTGTTGACTCCAGTCTTCTTCACCGTAGATTTGCGTTAAAACATATTCAGTGAGCAGGTTTGGTTTGTCATCAAATACGACACAACCTGCATTCAAGCCGACAACACGGTCAACAAACTGCTTTGCTAATTGAACATCGTGAATATTGATGATGGCAGGGAGCTGTTGCTCTGAACAAATCTCACTGTTCAGTCGCATGATTTGGCGCGCTGTACGTGGATCAAGTGCGGCCGTTGGTTCATCAATCAACAGTAATTTCGGTTTCTGAGCAAGTGCACGTGCAATACCAACACGTTGACGCTGACCACCCGACAGAGCATCGGCCCTTTTATTGGCGTGTTCTAACAACCCAACACGGTCGAGTAGCGCATAAGCGGCTTGGATATCCGATTCAGGGAAACGACGAGTAAAGCTCTGCCAGAAGTTCACGTAACCCAAACGCCCTGAAAGTACGTTTTCCATCACCGTTAAACGCTCAATCAGCGCGTACTCTTGGAAAATCATCCCGATTTCACGGCGTGATTGTCTCAGTTGTCGCTTAGACAGCGTTTCTAGATTGGTATTGGAAAAGATCACTTCGCCGCTGGTGGGCTCGGTGAGCCGATTAATACAACGGATAAGCGTTGATTTACCCGCACCAGATGGACCAATTAAACCAACCACTTCACCGGCATTGACCGACAAGCTAACGTTGGTAAGGGCTTTATCAGAACTGGAGTAGTGCTTGGTAAGCCCTTTAAGGGTAAGAGTAGACATAGAATTCCTATAAGAGCGGTGTACTAAGAGTTCGCCTGAGACAGGCATGGAAAGTAAACCGGAAAGAGTGGTGAATAACTGCAGGCGATTACACCTGCAGTTAGTTTTATCGGTGTGTGATTGGCTTTTTAGTTCGGTTGAACTTAGCTACACGTGTAAGAGACTTTATTGGCTGTATCGATAGTGCGGATCACTTCCCAGTGCTCTTGGTAAGTGATCGGAACGAACTTCGCTTCACCGTTACGCTCAAATTCTTCTTGAAGCTTTGTGCCTTCCCAGTCGAAAGTGAAGAACGCTTTTTGAATCTTCTCTTGAAGCTCTGGTGTTAGGTTGTGCGCTGTGCCGTAAGCTGTTGTTGGGAAGGTTTGTGACTTGTAGATGCTCTTGATTTGACCTTCTTTCACGACTTCACGTGAAAGCATACGGTTCAATACTGAGTTAGCGACGGCTGCTGCGTCATAATCTTTGTGTGCCACACCCAAAATAGAGTTGTCGTGCGCGCCAGAGAAAGCCGGTTTGAAATCACGTTCAGGTTGAAGCTGGTATTCAGCATCCAGAATCGCAGAAGGGGCTTTGAAACCAGAGTTTGACGTTTGCGATGTGAATGCTAGGTTTTTGCCTTTTAGGTCTTCAACCTTTTCGATGCCTGAACCTGGGTGCGTGATGATTTCCATTTCGTAACCGAAAGAGCCATCTTCAGCCGCCATCATGGTGAATGGAGCAAAGCCAGCACAGTTAACTGCTAGTGGCGTTGAACCTGTGTTGAAACCTGCGATATGCAGACGACCTGAACGCATTGCTTCAATTTGAGCAGCGTTATTTTGAACAGGGAAGAAACGAACCGTTTTTTCCGTTGTTTTTTCAAGGTGGCTCAAAAACTCGCTCCACACATCAGCGTATACTGCTGGATCTTCAACTGGCGTGTAAGCAAAAATTAGCGTGTTTGGATCCACCCATTGTGATTCATCTTGAGGTACATCGGCGACCAAGTTACCAGAGCGGTCTTCGTATCGTGTATCCATTGCTAATGCAGAACCAGAAAAAATCAGCGCAGCAGTAATAGCGCTCTTAAGCGTGAGATTTGTTTTTGTCGGTTTCATTATTTCAGTCCAATTGAGTGATTTTTTGGGAAGGGAGTATAGAAATCGAGGATGACAGAACCGATGCGTTTTGATGACGGATTTATGAATGGTGTAACATAATGTTTCTAGCTGTGTGGAGTTAGATGCTTTATAAGTGTTTGATTCATTGAGTAAATTAATAGAACGCGACTCGTTGCTAATTTACTCAATTGGCGCTAGGTTGAAATCCTGTTATAGTGATCCTTAAATAATACATAAACATAACATATAAAATAAGTGAACTTATGGTTAGCACTTTTAATTCAATCTCGGGCTCGAAGCGCAGCCTGCACGTGCAAGTAGCGCGTGAAATCGCTCGTGGAATCTTGTCTGGTGAACTGCCACAAGGTTCTATTATTCCTGGTGAAATGGCGCTGTGTGAACAGTTTGGTATCAGCCGTACGGCACTTCGTGAAGCAGTTAAACTACTGACTTCTAAAGGCCTGTTAGAGTCCCGCCCGAAAATCGGTACTCGTGTAGTGGATCGCGCATACTGGAACTTTCTTGATCCTCAACTGATTGAATGGATGGATGGTCTAACCGACATAGACCAATTCTGTTCTCAGTTTCTAGGCCTTCGCCGTGCGATTGAACCTGAAGCGTGTGCATTAGCTGCAAAATTTGCGACGGCTGAGCAACGTATCGAGCTTTCAGAGATCTTCCAGAAGATGGTTGAAGTGGATGACGCAGAAGTATTTGACCAAGAAAGTTGGACAAACATCGACATTCGTTTCCACAGCTTGATCTTCAATGCAACAGGTAACGATTTCTACCTGCCATTCGGCAATATTCTGACGACCATGTTCGTTAACTTCATCGTGCACTCTTCTGAAGAGGGCAGCACATGTATCAATGAACACCGTAGAATCTATGAAGCGATTATGGCTGGCGACAGTGAAAAAGCTCGTACAATGTCAGCGGCTCACTTGCAAGATGCTAACCACCGTTTAGCCACTGCAAGCTAAACACGGTTTTCAATTTCATTTGAACCAGTCAAAAAGGTATGCCAAGTGCATGCCTTTTTTGTTTTTAGAAAGCGTGTTGCACCATGTGTGGCACTGTTTTGGTTCACCCCCGCTTAACTCCTTCTTAAGCCAGTTCCTTCTTGTATACGCCTAGCGGTCGTTCTCTTTACCATCATAATAAAAATAATATTACGCTCGATATTCGTTTTTAGACACTCTCGACCCCCAAATAATTATGCGTCATCCATGATTTTTCATTTTTGTATATTTTGAATCTACCATCGTTTGAACTGGGTATGCCTCTTCTATATTGATTAATTTAAGTAGAATTCTAATGAAATTATCCACTCTCAATAGATAAAAAACGCTGGTTTATTGTGTGATAAATGAGGGTGATTTAGCTCTGATTTGGCTTTTATTATTTTTGAGGATTTTATATTTATATGTGTTTGGTTGTATTTGTTAATAAGTGTGCAAAGTCTCACTTTCTCATAAGTCTTTGATTTTAATGGGCGTGATGTTCTTTGGCCTTGTTTTTTGAGTTTTTACCTCAAACACCAGTAATTGCCTTGATGGATTGGCCATATTCCATCCTATGTCATATATATAATTAACTTAATCAATCAAAATAAGATCGCCATCACTTATTTGGATTATTGTACTACAAATAAAGTTTGAGATTTCCTATAGTCATCGTAACAAAATACAACGGACAAAGGATACACGATGGAACTCAACACGATTATTGTCGGCATTTATTTCCTATTCTTGATTGCGATAGGTTGGATGTTTAGAACATTTACAAGTACCACCAGTGACTACTTCCGCGGGGGCGGTAACATGTTGTGGTGGATGGTTGGTGCAACCGCCTTTATGACCCAGTTTAGTGCATGGACATTCACCGGTGCGGCAGGTAAAGCGTATAACGATGGTTTTGCAGTAGCGGTCATCTTCGTAGCCAACGCATTTGGTTACTTCATGAACTTCGCATATTTTGCTCCAAAGTTCCGTCAACTACGTGTAGTAACGGTAATCGAAGCAATTCGTATGCGTTTCGGTGCGACTAACGAACAAGTGTTCACTTGGTCTTCAATGCCAAACAGTGTTGTTTCTGCCGGTGTATGGTTAAACGCACTAGCAATCATCGCTTCTGGTATCTTCGGTTTCGACATGACGGCAACTATCTGGATTACCGGTTTGGTTGTATTGGCAATGTCTGTAACGGGTGGTTCATGGGCGGTAATTGCATCTGACTTTATGCAGATGGTTATCATCATGGCAGTAACCGTGACATGTGCTGTTGTTGCTGTTGTTCAAGGTGGCGGTGTTGGTGAAATCGTGAATAACTTCCCTGTAGCGGAAGGCGGTTCTTTCCTTTCTGGTAACAACATTAACTACTTAAGCATCTTCAGCATTTGGGCATTCTTCATCTTCGTGAAGCAGTTCTCTATTACTAACAACATGCTTAACTCTTACCGTTACCTAGCGGCTAAAGACTCAAAGAACGCGAAGAAAGCGGCGCTACTAGCGTGTGTGCTAATGCTTTGTGGTGTATTTATCTGGTTCATGCCTTCTTGGTACATTGCAGGTCAAGGTGTCGACCTAGCAGCAGCTTACCCAGATGCAGGTAAGAAAGCGGGTGACTTTGCCTACCTATACTTCGTACAAGAGTACATGCCAGCAGGTATGGTTGGCCTTCTAGTTGCGGCGATGTTTGCAGCGACAATGTCTTCAATGGATTCTGGTCTAAACCGTAACTCGGGTATCTTTGTTAAGAACTTCTATGAACCAATCGTTCGTAAAGGTACGGCTAGCGAAAAAGAACTAGTAACGGTTTCTAAGATTACTTCTGCCGTGTTTGGTATTGCTATCATCCTTATTGCACAGTTCATCAACTCGCTTAAAGGTTTGAGCCTGTTCGATACCATGATGTATGTAGGCGCACTGATCGGCTTCCCAATGACAATTCCTGCATTCCTTGGCTTCTTTATTAAGAAGACTCCGGACTGGGCTGGTTGGGGTACGCTAGTGGTTGGTGGTTTTGTTTCTTACTACGTGGGTTTCGTTGTTAACGCTGAAATAGTGTCTTCAATCTTCGGTCTAGAAGAGCTAACAAGCCGTGAATGGTCTGATGTTAAGGTTGCTATCGGTCTGATTGCTCACATTACGCTGACAGGTGGTTTCTTCATCCTATCAACTCTGTTCTACAAGCCATTAACTGAGAAGCGTCAAGCAGACGTTGATAAGTTCTTCGGTAACCTGTCTACTCCATTAGTTGCGGAGTCAGCAGAACAGAAAGTACTGGATAACAAACAGCGTGAAATGCTTGGTAAGCTGATTGCGGTAGCGGGTGTCGGTATCATGCTAATGGCTCTACTCACTAACCCAATGTGGGGACGTCTAGTCTTCATACTTTGTGGTGTGATTGTTGGTGGTGTTGGTGTGCTATTGGTTAAAGCGGTCGATGACGGCGGCAAGCAAGCGAAAGCAGTAACTGAAAGCTAATACATAGAAAACGATTATAATAGAATGCGACGACTCGAAAGGGCGTCGCATTTTTTTGCTCTGCGAAACGGAAAAACGGTCAGGTGGAAGATATCTGACCTAAATCACGAAAACTGTACAAAATGGTTCAATCGAATCGAAATATATTCAATTGTCCTACAATAAGACGTATATTATTGCTAATTCCTTTCAATCAACTTGAAAAATAAGTGAGTTAGAATGAGCGACCAAAAATCTCTTGATGCAATCAGGAAGATGAAGCTGGAGAATGATACTTCAGCAGGTAATCTTGTAGACCTACTCCCTATCGAAGTACAGAAACGTGACTTCGACCTATCATTCCTAGACAACTTGAGCGAAGCACGTCCACGTCTTCTTGTTCAAGCAGATCAGTTAGAAGAATTCAAAGCGAAAGTGAAAGCTGATGAAGCTCACTGCATGTTTGATGATTTCTACAATAACTCGACAGTTAAGTTCCTTGAGACTGCTCCTTTCGAAGAGCCTCAAGCGTACCCAGCTGACACGGTAGGCAAAGCTTCTCTATGGCGTCCTTACTGGCGTCAAATGTACGTTGATTGCCAAATGGCACTAAACGCGACACGTAACCTAGCAATTGCTGGTGTTGTGAAAGAAGACGAAGCGCTAATTGCTAAAGCAAAAGCTTGGACTCTAAAACTGTCTACGTACGATCCAGAAGGCGTGACTTCTCGTGGCTATAACGATGAAGCGGCTTTCCGTGTTATCGCGGCTATGGCTTGGGGTTACGACTGGCTACACGGCTACTTCACAGATGAAGAACGTCAGCAAGTTCAAGATGCTTTGATTGAGCGTCTAGACGAAATCATGCACCACCTGAAAGTGACGGTTGATCTATTGAACAACCCACTGAACAGCCACGGTGTTCGTTCTATCTCTTCTGCTATCATCCCAACGTGTATCGCGCTTTACCACGATCACCCGAAAGCAGGCGAGTACATTGCATACGCACTAGAATACTACGCAGTACACTACCCACCATGGGGCGGTGTAGACGGCGGTTGGGCTGAAGGTCCTGACTACTGGAACACGCAAACTGCATTCCTAGGCGAAGCATTCGACCTATTGAAAGCATACTGTGGCGTAGACATGTTCAACAAAACATTCTACGAAAACACAGGTGATTTCCCGCTTTACTGCATGCCTGTTCACTCTAAGCGCGCGAGCTTCTGTGACCAGTCTTCAATCGGTGATTTCCCAGGTCTAAAACTGGCTTACAACATCAAGCATTACGCAGGTGTTAACCAGAAGCCTGAGTATGTTTGGTACTACAACCAACTGAAAGGCCGTGATACTGAAGCACACACCAAATTCTACAACTTCGGTTGGTGGGACTTCGGTTACGATGATCTTCGCTTTAACTTCCTTTGGGATGCACCTGAAGAGAAAGCACCATCGAATGACCCACTGTTGAAAGTATTCCCAATCACGGGTTGGGCTGCATTCCACAACAAGATGACTGAGCGTGATAACCATATTCACATGGTATTCAAATGTTCTCCGTTTGGCTCAATCAGCCACTCTCACGGTGACCAAAACGCATTCACGTTGCATGCATTCGGTGAAACGCTAGCGTCAATCACTGGCTATTACGGTGGTTTCGGTGTTGATATGCACACTAAATGGCGTCGTCAAACGTTCTCTAAGAACCTTCCACTATTTGGCGGTAAAGGTCAGTACGGCGAGAACAAGAACACGGGCTACGAAAACCACCAAGATCGCTTCTGTATCGAAGCGGGCGGCAACATCTCTGATTTCGACACTGAATCTGATGTGAAGATGGTTGAGGGTGATGCAACGGCATCTTACAAGTACTTCGTTCCTGAAATTGAATCTTACAAGCGTAAGGTCTGGTTTGTTCAAGGTAAAGTATTCGTAATGCAAGACAAGGCAACGCTTTCTGAAGAGAAAGACATGACTTGGCTAATGCACACAACTTTCGCAAACGACGTGGCAGACAAGTCTTTCACTATCCGTGGCGAAGTTGCGCACCTAGACGTAAACTTCATCAACGAGTCTGCTGATAACATCACGTCAGTTAAGAACGTTGAAGGTTTTGGCGAAGTTGACCCATACGAGTTCAAAGATCTTGAAATCCACCGTCACGTTGAAGTGGAATTCAAGCCATCAAAAGAGCACAACATCCTTACGCTTCTTGTTCCTAATAAGAACGAAGGCGAGCAAGTTGAAGTGTCTCACAAGCTTGAAGGCAACACGCTAATGCTAAATGTTGATGGTGAAACGGTTTCAATCGAACTGTAATTCGCTGAAGCAACAGAATCTAGATACTAAAAACTCCGAGTGAAAGCTCGGAGTTTTTTTGTTTGCACAGAACAGGCAGTAGCCTACGAGGTGGGAAGAGGTTGCGTTGGTTAGTTAGAGGCTAAGTAGCAAGAGTGCCAGGCTTAGTAAGTGGCGACAAAACTTGGTTTAAAACCCGTGTTCAGTAAACCTTACTAAGGCTAGGGCAGTGACTGTCTTCCAATAATTTGTCAACTACTGACAGTGGGCAGCCTTAATCTTGTCTGAAAAAAGGGACGGCAGGTTAATAATCGTTATTGGAGTGGCTTATTCTCATTAATCGTATGACATTTAGAGTGCATTATTTCATCAATAGGTTATTTTTTGATTGGGATATCGCTCTTGTAAGTACAAAGCGTGACCATATTTTCTCGTAAAGTGAATCCCCGTCACAACTTGCGTCTAAGCATTGAAGGATTACCCTAAAACTATTGCGTAACGAGAAAGACGTAGTTATTATAATGAGCATATAATCATACAATACTATATTTGGAGTTTGAACATGACTAAACCTGTAATCGGTTTCATTGGCCTAGGTCTTATGGGCGGCAACATGGTTGAAAACCTGCAAAAGCGCGGCTACCACGTAAACGTAATGGATCTAAGCGCTGAAGCTGTTGCTCGCGTTACAGATCGCGGCAACGCAACTGCATTCACTTCTGCTAAAGAACTAGCGGCTGCAAGTGATATCGTTCAGTTTTGTCTTACAACTTCTGCTGTTGTTGAAAAAATCGTTTACGGCGAAGACGGCGTTCTAGCTGGCATCAAAGAAGGCGCAGTATTAGTAGACTTCGGTACTTCTATCCCTGCTTCTACTAAGAAAATCGGCGCAGCTCTAGCTGAAAAAGGCGCGGGCATGATCGACGCACCTCTAGGCCGTACTCCTGCACACGCTAAAGATGGTCTTCTGAACATCATGGCTGCTGGCGACATGGAAACTTTCAACAAAGTTAAACCTGTTCTTGAAGAGCAAGGCGAAAACGTATTCCACCTAGGTGCTCTAGGTTCTGGTCACGTTACTAAGCTTGTAAACAACTTCATGGGTATGACGACTGTTGCAACTATGTCTCAAGCTTTCGCTGTTGCTCAACGCGCTGGTGTTGATGGCCAACAACTGTTTGACATCATGTCTGCAGGTCCATCTAACTCACCATTCATGCAATTCTGTAAGTTCTACGCAGTAGACGGCGAAGAGAAGCTAGGTTTCTCTGTTGCTAACGCTAACAAAGATCTTGGTTACTTCCTTGCTCTTTGTGAAGAGCTAGGTACTGAGTCTCTAATTGCTCAAGGTACTGCAACTAGCCTACAAGCTGCTGTTGACGCAGGAATGGGTAACAACGACGTACCAGTAATCTTCGACTACTTCGCTAAACTAGAGAAGTAATCGACGTACGACCTCGCTAGGGTATTGCCTGTCTTTTTAGGCGGCGATACCTCAGCGAGGTTCGTTTTTATCTGCCATACCCAACCCTTTGTTCCCTCGTTAAACTCTTCTACTTCTACTTCTACT